>PFXE01000018.1:0-4821 GCA_002791475.1 Candidatus Zambryskibacteria bacterium CG_4_9_14_3_um_filter_40_16
GGAAACAAAAATTCACATTATTTGGCAATCTGTTTTCTGACGGTCCATTTAAAATAGCATTGGGAAATTTTTTTTGTATTGATTCTATGCAAAAGTTTCTTAAAGCAGTCATGCGTTTGTTTTCGTCTTTTCTTTTTTCAAGCGTAAGAGAAAGTGCTTTTGACATACCAGCTATTGCCGCTACATTTTCAGTGCCAGACCTCAATCCATCTTCCTGCCCTCCTCCAAAAATTATTGGCGAGATGTCAGTCCCCCTTTTTAGATACAAAACTCCCGAGCCCTTCGGACCGTATATTTTTGACGCGTCCAGAGTCATTAGGTCAACTCCAAGCTCTGATACTTTGAGTGAAAGAAAATTGGCGGCTTGGGAAGCGTCTGTATGAAAATACGGAAATTTCTTTAAACTCTTTTTACTCATTTTGAATTGTCTTATGGTTTTTGAAATCTCTCTAATGGGCTCTATCACACCCACTTCCCCATTTGCATACTCAATAGAAACAAGAACGGTATCTTTCGTTAATTCTTTTTTAAAGTCATTTATAGAAATTTCACCATTTTTATCAACTGGAAGATAGGAAACTTTGGCGCCAAATTGTTCCAGATTTTTTATGGTTTCTAAAACGGCCGGGTGTTCTATCGCGGAAGTTATTATGTGTGGTCTGGGAATCAATTTCTGTGCCGATTGAAAAATACCACGCAATGCAATGTTGCAAGATTCGGTACCGCTTGAAGTAAATATTATTTCGTCCGAGTGCCCGCCCAAAATCTCGGCAATATTTTTTCTAAACCCTTCAATAGATTGCTTTATCAAAACACCGTCTTCGTATACTGTGGACGGATTGGCATATCGCTCTTTAAAAAAAGGTTTCATTACCGCAAAAACTCTTGGGTCAACCGGAGTAGCAGACGCATAATCAAGAAAGATTTTCTTTTTTCTTCTTTTTTTCATCGTTAAACAATTTTATACATTTAATCCATTAAATCAAAACCGCTCTGTTCATTGCTCTAGAGCCATTTTTTTGTATAATAAGCTTCTTATTGGAGAGTTTTCTTATATTATTGCCATGATTTTTCTTGATACACCAACAATGATATACATACTGCTTGGGCTGATTGTCGTCCTATTGGTATGGATTGTAAGGACCGAGATCAGACTGGGAAGACTTCTTAGAGGAAAGAGTGGGAAAGATTTGGAGTCAACAATAGAAAACATTTATCAAGAAACAAAAGAACTTTCCAAATTTAGAAATGATTCAATAGGATACTTCAAGTTGATAGAGATGAGATTAAAAAGAAGCGTACGAGCCATTGAAACCGTGAGATTTAATCCATTCAAGGGCAACGGCTCCGGTGGAAATCAGAGCTTTTCCACTTCTTTTATAAACGAAGAGGGTGACGGTGTGGTAATAACGAGTCTTTATTCACGAGACCATGTAAGCGTATTTTCAAAACCGATAAAAAATTTTTCTTCTGATTTTGAACTATCCCAAGAAGAAAAAAGCGTAATAAACAATTCCAAAGAATCGTTGAAGTTCAACAAAAATAATAGTTAAATGGAAAAAAGAAAAGAAAAACTCACGGAACGACCCCCTGTCGTAGCAATCATGGGACATATAGACCATGGCAAATCTACCCTGCTTGATTATATAAGGAAAGCAAATGTAACAGACAAAGAGGTTGGAGGTATCACGCAACACATCGGCGCTTATGAGGTGAGCGTTGCAAATGGGGGTGGTAAGGAACACAAAATAACTTTTCTTGATACACCCGGACATGAGGCGTTTTCCGCCATAAGACAGAGGGGTATTAAAGTTGCCGATGTTGGTATTTTGGTTGTTTCCGCGGAAGACGGGGTTAAGCCCCAAACCCTTGAAGCTGTGAAGTGGATGAGTGAGGATTCATTGCCATTCGTGGTAGCAATAAACAAAATAGATAAACCCGAAGCCAATATAGAGAAAACTAAACAAAATCTCGCCGAAAATGAAATTTTTCTAGAAAATTTTGGTGGAAACATACCATGGACGGCGATTTCCGCGAAAACAGGCGAGGGAGTAAAAGAAATTCTTGATCTGATTCTAATTGTGGCGGAGCTTGAGGGGTTAAAAGGCGACACGGAAGCAAAGGGAGAAGGGGTAATAGTGGAAAGCAATTTGGATACAAAAAAGGGTATTTCAACCACGGTAATAATAAAAAATGGAACAGTAAAACGAGGCGCCTTCGCCGTGTCTGGAAAAAGTATTTCACCGTTAAGAATTCTGGAAGATTACCAAAACAAACCCATAGAATCCGCGACTTTTTCAAGTCCCATAAAAATTATCGGTTGGGACAGCCAACCGGAAGTGGGTTCTGCTTTTTTTTGTTTTGACAACAAACAAGATGCTTTAAAAAAAGCGATGGAATATGTTGAGAAAATACCGGTCAGTGCAAATGAAACGGACGAAACGGAAAAAACATTTATCCCTATTATTATAAAAGCCGATGTCGTGGGAAGTTTAGACGCGATACTTCACGAGATAAAAAAAATTGAAAGTGACAGGGTAAGAGTAAAAACTGTTTTGTGTGGTATCGGTCCAGTATCAGAAAATGATATTAAAAGTGCTTGCGTCAATGACAACGCATTGGTCATAGCATTTAATACCAAAGTTGATTCGCGTGCGCGGAGTATGGCATTGAGACAAAATATCATCATAAATGAGTTTGACATTATATATAAACTCACAGAATGGCTTGCTTTGGCTATAAAAGATAAAACGCCGTCTGTTGAGGTGGAAGAAGTTTCGGGTCAAGCAAAAATCCTAAAAATCTTTAGTCGTGTTAAAGATAAGCAAGTTATTGGCGGAAGAGTTGAAAGCGGAAGTATATCTTCAGGAAAAATGACAAAAATCTTCAGACGGGGTGTAGATATTGGGGAGGGTAAAATAAAAGAACTTCAGCAACAAAAACAAAAAACCGGAACAATTGAGGAGGGTGCGGAGTTTGGCGCATTGATAGAATCAAGAACAGAGATCGCCCCGGGAGATAAAATTGAGGTGTATGTGCTTGTAAAAAAATAATTGGTAAAAAAGCATGCGCAAAGCAAGTTTTCGTAAAGAAAAATTATCAGAACTTTTGGCACACTTGGCGGCAATGTTTATTGAAGGAGAATCAAACAGGACAACCTTAATTACGGTAACTGGAGCGATAATCTCAAACAATCAACAAAGAGCCAAAATCTTATTTACTGTATTGCCTGAAAGAGAGGAGGTGTCCGTGTCTGAATTTTTAAACCGAAAGAAAAAAGATTTTCAAGGCTTCATAGACAAACACGCGCGCATTGGACGAATGCCCACCATAGAGTTTGCCGTTGACTGGGGTGAAAAAAACAGGCAAAAAATTGATTTTCTTTCTGGCGGAAGTTAGTATTACTTTGTCAAAAACAGTATGGCGTGGTAGCCAAGTGGTAAGGCGAGAGTCTGCAAAACTCTTACACATGGGTTCGATTCCCATCCAAAAAGATTTTCAAGGCTTCATAGACAAACACGCGCGCATTGGACGAATGCCCACCATAGAGTTTGCCGTTGACTGGGGTGAAAAAAACAGGCAAAAAATTGATTTTCTTTCTGGCGGAAGTTAGTATTACTTTGTCAAAAACAGTATGGCGTGGTAGCCAAGTGGTAAGGCGAGAGTCTGCAAAACTCTTACACATGGGTTCGATTCCCATCCACGCCTCAAGTAAAATGGGCTATCCGTTTTACGAATTACAAAATGGGACAGTGGCGGAACTGGTATACGCGCACGACTTAAAATCGTGTCTCGAAAGAGATGAGGGTTCGATTCCCTCTTGTCCCACATCAAACGAGAGTTTGATAAGGGAATCGAAAACCTTGAGTATATGAGCGGAGCGAATACGAAAGGTGTACAGAATCTGTAAGATTCGATTCCCTCTTGTCCCACAAGTTTAAATTTTTTATATATGATTTAAACTTAATAGGTTCAAAAGAAAAATAAGTATCCCACAATAGCTGTTTTGGTAGATCGTTAGATTAAGTGTTTGCCCATAGGTGTTTTGGCAGGTCGTTAGATTAAGTGTTTGCCCATAGGTGTTTTGGCAGGTCGTTAGATTGAATATCCGCCCATAGCTGTTTTGGCAGGTCGTTAGATTAAGTGTTTGCCCATAGGTGTTTTGGCAGGTCGTTAGATTAAGTATTTGCCTAATAGCTGTTTTGGCAGGTCGTTAGATTGAATATCCGCCCATAGCTCAGTTGGTAGAGCAGATCCCTCTTAAGGATAAGGTCGCAGGTTCGAACCCTGCTGGGCGGACAAGCCAAAAAAATTCAAACTGCTTTGAATTTTTTCGGACTTGTCCGAGACGGAGCTGTGTTTTTGTAGCAACAAAAACAGGCGAGTCGGGATCGCGGAAATTTTCGAGCGACGGCGAGAAAATTATCCGTGATGACAAGAAAATTAGAAACAAACGGTTCAGGTCGTTCAGACTCTGATGAGTCTTCAAACTCGAATGAAATCGCGGAAATTTTCGAGCGACGGCGAGAAAATTATCCGTGATGACAAGAAAATTATGCGGAGGTTTTAATTTTTATTCGTTTTGTGGCAATATGTTTCTGACAGAAAAATGCCGAGGTGGTGAAATTGGCAGACACGTCAGCCTTAGGAGCTGATGCTCGCAAGAGCGTGGAGGTTCAAGTCCTCTCCTCGGCACCAAAACAGAACTTAACGGCTTTTTCAAAGCCAAATGATGTCGCACGCTCCGCGTGTGTGGTGGCTTGAAACTAAATCGTACGCTCCACGAAAGCCCCGCCACCGCCTCGCTTCACTCGGCAACCC
>PFXE01000018.1:4919-7680 GCA_002791475.1 Candidatus Zambryskibacteria bacterium CG_4_9_14_3_um_filter_40_16
GCTTCACTCGGCAACCCCAAAAAGAAAAAATGTTCCTTGCTCTTCTGTTTTTCGCGGGGGTGGATTTTTTCTAAAATGGAAAGGATATTTTTCTTTTTGGGGTTCTGCCCTCCAAGTATTCGGGCAGTGTGGCGGGGCCTTTCATAATGCTTTTCTTGGACATATTTTCGTAAATTGTGATAAAATATCAAAGTGTTGACTCAAGACTGTTGTTGTGTTAGAAATATACAGAATTGCTCCAATAGTTGAAACAACAACAGTCCTTTGATAAACACAAAAGAAAGGAAAAACACATGATCAAATTCTTGCTACCCATCGTGCAAAAGTTTCGCCGGTTCTACTGGCGTATTGTGCGCCCTGTGACACGGGGTGTGCGAGCAATTGTGGTGAACCAGAATGGAGAAATCCTTTTGGTGGCACACACATACCAAGAGGGATGGTTTCTTCCTGGTGGCAAAGTCAGTAGAAACGAGAAGGATGAAAATGCCTTGCGCCGTGAACTCTCCGAAGAACTCGGCATCCAAATCACTGCGACTCCCCGACAGTTGGGCGAATACGAAAATACGTATGAATACAAGAAAGACACCATTGTGGTGTTCGTCGTAGATTCGTTCACTCAAGTATCGAAAAGACATTTCGAAGTGGAGAAGTATAACTTCTTCAAGCCCGAAATGTTGCCAGAAAAGACATCGCCGGGCACCCGTCGTCGTATTGAGGAGTGGACTGGTAAAAGACAAACTAATAACCAATGGTAAAGGAGGCACAAAATGAAAGAAATCTATCTCGGATCCAACGCGGATCGCGCGTACATCAAGGCGTATCTCGAGAACATTCGGAGACTTGATCCGATTGAGATCACGACACTTCCAAACGCGGTCTGTCTGAATGACGATCGCATCGCAGGAATCGTAAACATAGATCAATTCAGGAGTGTCGCGTATAGTTGTCTTGAGTATATGAAGCAACAATACGGAATTGATCTCGAGCCAGTGAGCGAGGAGCGGTATTACACCGCTTGTCCGCCCGAAGACACAGCGGTTGGTGGTTTCCACGACCCAAGAAGTCTTGGATACCAATACTGGTATCACGCTTCGTTCGTGGTGGCGCTAAACAACAGGACAATCTCGCCGACAATTCGAACGCTGGAGATGGTTCGAAACTTTATCCACGATTGCCTACACCATTCAACTTTCCGATCGTATCGGAGAGCAATGAGAATGCCAGCAAGCTCACCCAGTGCAGCCAAACACCGAGTGCCGGAAGTGTACCGCGAACAATACGGTATCAACTTCCGGAACAAGGATGGAGTGTCGTACTCGTCCACAGAATTGACGGCTTGTTCTCCGGAAGCGATCAATCTCAACTTGCTCATGGACGGGGTCGTCGTCCTTGCTGTGAGTGAAGCTCTCAGGGAAATCGTCCGCAAAGCAAACTGCGACAACGAACTTGAGCAAATGATTCAGCGTGAGATCATGCTTGAGTCATTTGATGCGAACCTTCTGCCACGAGCACATCGTTTTGTGATGCAAGTGACAGAACCGAGCAGGAAGTTCGTCGAGTATTGGGGCAAAGGAGAGTTTATGTCCCTTGTGCTTCAGGCAATGATGACCGGCGATCTTACGGCTATCAAACGTTTCTTCGAAGAACGGACTGGCATCGAGAACACTTGGGAAAAACTCTTCAGGCAACCTGATTTCCTGTTGTCTGAAAATCCTAACATCTAACAGCCCGCTCTCCCAACACGCAGTTTGGCTTGGGAGAGCGGGTTCACCTTCACTCAAAACAAAAGGAGTCACTAATGAACGAACAAGCATTGCTGGACGAAATCTTCACTCGGATGGAAAGTGAAGGCTTCGCCCCAGGTACGGAGCAGTACGAAATCTGCCGAAAATCTCTTGACTTTCTCGGCTTCTCCTACAAACGAAGCGAGGAGTTGGAAGCTGGCACCGTGGTGGACTGTTCCACCCTCACCTCACAATCCCACTGGGAAGGCGCACTTATCGGCATTCCATTTGTCGCTGATAACCAGCGCCAAGCAGTATCTGGGGAGATCATCGCATCTGTAGATAAAATGATTCCCGGTGATGTGCTGGTGAAATATCCATCCTTGGATGCAAGTCCGGACAAAACATGGAACCACGTGGGTTTGTATCTCGGGAGAGATAATGGTGGAGAGCAGTGGCTCATTGAGTCAACAAGTAAGACTGGCGTGAGGGTGGCAAAGGTAGCAGAGTTTGATGCGCAAGGCGGCATCAAGCGCTTCAGTTTAACAACGAAAGTTTTCTCTACTGATGCAGCAAGAAATGCCCTCACTCTCGCGTCCATGGTTCCCAAGTTCGGTCGACTTGGAGTACGACAGTACCTCAAGTCGGGAGGCGAACGTCCCGTACACAACGGCGTTGATGTCTACATCCAACCTGGAACACCTGTGTTCGCAACTGAAGATGGAAAGGTGCGCATTGTCCACGACGAACCCGAAGACGCTGACGGCGTGGAAATCATCGGTGACTCGTTCACTGTACGCTACCGCCCACTTGCTCTCAGTGTCCATGACGGTACAGTGGTTAGAGTGGGTGATCTGATTGGACATGTGGCGGAATCGTCGATAAGCAGTAATATTCAGTATTCCACGACGAGCAACCATCAATCGCACCTGCATCTGGAGGTAGAGATAAATAGCGCTACTCGTATTCCAACCGAGGCAACAATCGGTGGAAAGAGATATGCAAATCATCTCTATCTTTCGAAGATCGGGAGGCTG
>PFXE01000017.1 GCA_002791475.1 Candidatus Zambryskibacteria bacterium CG_4_9_14_3_um_filter_40_16
AACCACTTGTATTCCATGTCTTTTGGTAGTACAATTATCAAAAGGTAAATTATAATTAATAAGAATATATGGCAAAAAGCAATTCAGCATTTATGAAACCTATGACTATTAGCCCCGATTTGGCGGCTGTAGTCGGTAACGGACCCATGCCTAGGTCAGAAGTCGTTAAGAAACTTTGGGAATACATCAAGAAAAATGACCTTCAAGATCCCGCAAACAGAAGGAATATAAACGCAGACGATAATTTGAAGAAAGTTTTTGATGGTAAGGCTACGGTAAATATGTTTGAAATGACCAAGTTGGTTTCCAAGCATCTGTCGTAGTGATTATTTGCCAGAAACTCAAACGGTGAAAATCAAAAACAGCTCAAAAGGAGCTGTTTTTGATTTATGTTAGACAATTTTTCTTGGAAGCAGGGGGGAAACCCTGATGGTTATTTCGTAGTTTATGGTTCCGAGTCTTTTTGCTAGTTCTTCCGCGCTGATTTCTTCTTTTCCCTGGCTACCCAAAAGAACCACTTCGTCCTCGGCTTTTACACCAAAAACATTTGAAACATCAACAACAAACATGTTCATCGCAACCCTGCCTAAAACCCGACATCTTTTTCCTCTCACTAGAATATAACAATTGTTGGAAAAACCCCTGTCATACCCATCACCGTATCCTTGAGGTATTACCGCGATTTTGGTGATTTTTTTTGTAACAAAGGCAAGGTTATAACCAATAGGGTGGTTTGCAGGAAGAGTTTTTACTTGGGCTATGTGGCTTACCCATCTCATCGCCGGTTTTAGATTTATCTTTTTTCCGTACTTTTTTTGGAAACTTTTTTCCGGCCACATTCCATACATTCCAATCCCAAGGCGTACCAAGCGACTGTCGCCGAAACCACGCTCGTTTTCCAAAACACCTGCGGTGGCAGAAATGTGCGTTATTAAATTTTTGTACCCAGCTTGCTTCATCATATGATAAGATTTTTCAAATATCCCCATTTGCTTGTTGGTGTGAGAGTGATCGTTTATATCAACACTTGAAAGATGGGAATAGATGCCTTCAATTGAAATATTTTTATAATCCTTTATATCTTTTAAAAATTTTGGTAGGTCCTTTGTTAAAATCCCTTGGCGACCAAGTAGCGCGTCTATCTTTATATGTATTTTGGGTTTAACTCCCAATCTTTTACCAATTTTGTTTAAAATCCCCATTCTTTCAATGTCGTATATTGCAAGAATACCATTGAGCACCACCGCTTCTTCAAGCTCTTTTTCGGAGACATAACCGAGGACCAAAGTTTTTTTATTGCTTATTTTTCTTATTTCTCTCAATTCTAAAAGATCGTCCACTTGAAAATATTCGACATAATTCTCAATAACGGGCGCCACTTCGGCAAGTCCGTGCCCATAGGCATTTGCTTTGACGACCGCCACCATTTTTGTTTCGGAGTTTAGGTAATTTTTAAAAGATTCTACATTGGACAGAATATTTTTTCTTGATATTTCTATGCGTGAAAGGTCTTTATTCATAAATATATTCTAACATTATGGTTATATACATATGTTGCGTATATATATGGTAAGCTGTAATCAATTAGCAGTTAATAGAAATTTCGTGAAAAACTCTGTTTTAGCTCTCCGTGTTGCCTTGGGTTGGTTGTTCTTTTACGCGGGGGTTACCAAAATAATAAATCCCGATTGGAGTGCGGCGGGATATCTAAAATCCGCAAAAACCCTGCCAGACCTGTTTGCGTGGTTTGCCCTACCTTCAAATATTGGGTGGGTAAATTTCCTAAACGAGTGGGGACTTACTCTTGTGGGTATTGCTTTGATTTTGGGCATATTCACCAAATGGGCGTCTCTCGGAGGTATTCTTTTGATGGTTTTGTATTATCTGCCAATATTGGAATTTCCTATTGTGGGAGGGCATAGTTTTATTATTGATGAACACATAATATATATAATCGCTTTTATAATTATCATTGCGTCAAACGCTGGAAAATATTATGGTTTAGATAATAAAAGAAATTAAATATTATGACTGAAGGGGAAACAGATTTAAGAGTAAATGTTGGTGCTGATGATGTGGTGAATGTCACTATTGGTGGTGATTTAATCATGGAAAATCTATCTCAATTTACAGAGTGGACGGAAAATTTAAAAAAAACAATTAAAGAAACATTTCTTAAAAAAAACAAAAAAGTTTTGGTTTTAGCTGATATAAGCGGTCTTCGCAAATATGATTCGGAAGTAATGGTTCAGTTAGCGACAACTATGAGAGAAAATGAACCATATGTATTTCGCAATGCTACATACGGGGGTAGTCAGTATGTAAAAATGGCGGAAGATGTTGTGGCTGCTCTTTCGGGTAGAAATAATTTAAAATCATTCAAAACGAGAGAAGAGGCATTAAACTGGCTGACTGAAGAAAGTTCTTAAAATTTAAAAATTCTTGCTATTGTTGTGGTTATGTGATATTGTGCGGTTTGCTGTTCTTTTTTAACACACAGTTAGTTCACATAGTTCACAACCCACCCACACCCAAAGGAGAGTTATGCGTTTTTTCACATTCGATTGCCATTCTGGCATTTTGCAGGATGGAGTGAATGTCACGATGGAAGACGGTGTTTTTCGGCTTCCGCTCGGTCGAACGGCAGGTAATCAGTTGCCACCGTTCATACCGCTGTCAAGTAGTGATGCACCCGATGTTGAGTTGGGGGGCGTGCTTCTCCTCCGGGCAAGTTTTGGCCTTGACTACAGTTCAAGCGCCACTGTCCTGAAAAAAGAAGCAGAGGATGACAGACTCCAAGCGGCAATCGTGGTGTACGCTTCCCCAACCCAAGAAGTACTGGAAGTGTCCATCGACCGCCACGGAGTGGTCAAGCGGTTCAAATCTGCAGAGATTTGGGGCAGGAAAGGGTTTTGCCCCGTCTTGGACTTGGACGGAAACATGGTGGACAGGCACCTGGTGGAGATTCTCCTGCTTTCCCCCGGTGACTGTGCTATTGTTCGGCCGTATGGGGTCTCGCCCGCTTTTAGCAAGGGGCACATCACGCTGGCGTGCCGTATTGAGAACGGCCAGGTGGTGGTCAATGTCGGGTCCTTCAAGGACTACAAGACATACCTCTGCCAAGAAGACGGAAGGATCCTCTCTTTCCACATGCGAAGCGGGAACACCTCGAAAGAAAAAGAGGTTACTTCTCTCTAAGAAATGTGGGAAAAACTTGGAAGCTTAACTTCCAAGTGAGGGTTCAGTGAAGTGTGCAAAAACCCGCGCCAGGAACGGTGCGGGTTTTCTCATATATAAAAATTAAAATACAAACATAAACCGCGATCAATCAACCGGATTAATTTTCAAACCGTTGTATGGAAGGGCTTTTCTGACGGGGGCGTCTTTTATAACCCTAATGGCCTCTTCAAAATCATCCGTAATATGAGGAATTGCCATGTCATCGTCGTCAATCATTCTTTTAGCCCTAACTGTTTCTTTAAGATATTCAAACAATTTTCCCCAATATTCTGTTCCGAATAAAATAACGGGAATATTTGGTATTTTGTGAGTTTGAAGCAGTGTTACCACTTCAAAAAATTCATCAAGAGTTCCAAATCCTCCCGGGAAAAATATGAACGCTTCCGCTGAATATGTCAGACAAACTTTTCTACTGAAAAAGTAATAAAAATCAATATGGTCTGTCATATAATCATTCATAACCTGTTCTCTGGGAAGGCGAATTGTTAACCCGACAGAATTTCCACCCGCTTCCTTTGCGCCCCTGTTGGCCGCTTCCATTATCCCAGGCCCTCCGCCGGATATGACGGTGTATGACAGTTCTGAAACAATGCGTTTGGCCAATTCCCGCGCCTTGTCATAATACTCGTCTCCTTCTTTTAGTTGTGCGGAGCCAAAAAATGTGACGGAATGAGTATATTTTTCAAGAAATCTGAAACCTTGAGTAAACTCTCTTGAAATTTCATACACTCTTTCTCTGGCTGCTGTGTGTATTTCCTCGTGTGTTAAGGGTTTTATATTTAAATCTTTTTGAGGCAAACAAACTATTTTATTTTTTTCCATATTGCTACCATTTTAAAGTAAAATAGCCACTTTGCAATTCCTTTGCTTTTTGAAATAAATACCTATAATTAAAATAGATATTAATAGAATACAACCAAAATGAAGAAACTTAGCACAAATGAATGGATAGCTGTTTTTGTAGTAATTGTCTCCATCTCTTTCTTTGCGTGGGGAGACAGGGTCATATCTTTAATAAACAGTACGGGGTTTGGAGGTGAAAATACGGAAGTTGTTAACCACCAAACCGCCATTGTTCCGGACCAAAGTGGTTTGGTGGTTCAAGATATTGTAGTAGGAACGGGGGAAGAAGCGCGAGTGGGGGAAATTCTGGTGGTTAATTATGTCGGAGCGCTTACTAATGGTCAAATTTTTGACAGTTCCATAGCCAGGAATCAACCATTCCAGTTTGTTTTGGGTTCCGGCAGTGTAATTCAGGGATGGGAGCTGGGATTACCAGGAATAAGGGTTGGGGGAAAGAGGAGAATAATCATTCCTCCGTCACTTGCGTACGGTAACCGAGCAATCGGTCCGATTCCCGCAAACTCTACGCTTATATTTGAAGTAGAACTTTTGGGCTTGCAGAACATATCACAAATTCAAGACGAGCCGGTGTTTTAAAATATACGCCCTCAAAGCTTTGACCCGAGGCAATAACACGAACTCGCTGTGCTCGTTCTAATGTAAAAACTTTGTTTTTCCATCTCCATCGCTCTACGTCGCTAACAAAAAAGTTGTAAAATAACAACTAAAATGCTTTCATTGTTGGATGAAATCATTCTCTTTTTCGGTTGAAAAGAAAATAAAAGACGGGAAAGCCAGGGCTGGGAAAATACAAACCCCTCACGGAGATATTATGACACCCGCCTTTATACCCGTAGCCACCAAAGCAACGGTAAAATCTTTGTTGCCTGAAGAAGTAAAAAGGGCGGGAGCGCAAGCTGTTTTGGCCAATACATACCACCTGTATTTGCAACCAGGAGATGAGCTGGTAAAGGAAGCGGGAGGTCTGCACAAATTTATGAATTGGGGTGGCCCAATCATTACCGATTCCGGAGGATTCCAAGTTTTCTCATTGGGGGTTGCATATGGCAAAGAGATATCAAAAATAACAAAAACAACTGACCCCAATCTTTTAATTCCGGAAAGGGCCGACGATGAAAGACTTCCTAAGCTTGCGAAAATCGGCGCAGACGGGGTTTCTTTCAAATCGCATCTGGATGGTTCCACACACTACATTACACCGGAGAAATCTATTGAAATTCAACACAATTTGGGAGCAGATATAATTTTTGCTTTTGATGAATGTACTTCTCCGACAGAAAACGATTTATATCAAGAAGAAGCGCTTAATCGTACTCACCGATGGGCCAAGCGTTCTCTCGAACACCACAAAAAGCTTTTAAGTGAGTTTGCGTCTGTTTCGCGTCCTTCCGCATTATTCGGCATAGTTCAAGGTGGAAGAAATGAAGCATTGCGAAAAAAATCAGCAAAGATATTATCGGAGATGACTGTTCAAGGAAATGCTCCGCACGAAGCGGGTTCTTATGGAAAATCGCTAGTTCGCACGGGGTTTGATGGTTTTGGCATTGGTGGTTCTTTTGCAAAAGAAGATATGTCCACGGTGGTTAAATGGGTTAACGACATTCTACCGGAAGACAAACCCAGACATTTGTTGGGAATAGGAGAGCCCGAAGATTTGTTTATGGGAGTAGAAAACGGAGTGGATTTGTTTGATTGCGTATTGCCCACCAGACTTGGTAGAAATGGCACAATATTTACAAAAAAAGGAAAAATACACATTACCAACGCAAAATTTACAAAAGACTTTTCTCCCATAGAGGACAGCTGTTCTTGTTATACTTGCTCTCTCTATTCTAAGGCGTATATTTCCTATCTCTTTAAAGCAAATGAAATGATAGCGGGAACACTGGCAACGATTCACAATTTACATTTCATCGTTCATCTGGTTGAGGATATGAGAAGGTCGATTTTTGATGGCAGTCTGGAGTTAATGAAAAAGAAGTTTTTGAAGAGCTATATTATCTCCTGATTATTTTTTATGAAAAACGAGCAAAAATTTAAAATTGAGAGCGAGTTTGCTCCTGCGGGCGACCAACCCAGCGCCATTAAAAGTTTGATTGGGGGGTTGAAAAATGGACTACGATACCAAACGCTTCTAGGGGTAACCGGATCGGGGAAAACGTTTACGGTGGCCAATATCATTGAAGCTGTACAAAAACCGACACTTGTTATCGCCCACAACAAAACTCTAGCCGCTCAACTTGCTCAAGAATACAAAGAATTTTTTCCAAATAATGCCGTGCATTATTTTGTCTCTTACTACGACTATTATCAGCCGGAGGCATATATGCCCGTGACTGATACCTATATTGAAAAGGAAGCTCAAATAAATGAAGAAATAGAACGGCTTCGTCACGCGTCAACACAGGCGCTTCTAACTCGTAAAGACGTTATCGTGGTTGCGTCCGTGTCTTGCATATACGGACTTGGTAGTCCCATAGAGTACGAAAAAGTAAATCTAAAAATAGCCGTTGGGGACAAATTTTCTCGTTTCGAATTTGTTAGAAAACTTGTAAATATTCATTTTGAAAGAACGAATGCCGACCTTAGTCCTGGGAAGTTCAGGGTGGTTGGTACTGTTATGGAAATTATGCCGGTTTCAGAAAAGGTTGTTTATCGTCTGGAAATCACTGATGAAAAAATATCAAAAATCCAAAAAATTGACGCGGTTTCAAGAACAATACTAAAAGAGGTCAATATTTTCTTTTTATTCCCCGCAAAACATTTCATTACCGCCCCAGAAGAACTTGAAAGGGCGATAAAAGATATAAAAAAAGAATTGGATACACAGCTAAAGATTTTTGATAAAGAAGGAAAAATTCTTGAAGCAGAAAGGTTAAAGAGGCGCACGAGTTATGATTTGGCTCTTATCCGTGAAATCGGATATTGTTCCGGAATAGAAAATTATTCACGACACTTTTCCGGTAAAAAAGTAGGAGAACCTCCAGACACCCTGCTTTCATATTTTCCACACAAAAAGGACGGTTCAGCCGATTTTCTGACAATTATAGATGAATCTCACGTTACAGTACCTCAAATAGGGGGTATGTATAACGGCGACCAAGCCCGTAAGCGCACTCTTGTGGAGCACGGCTTTAGATTGCCATCCGCAAAGGATAACCGTCCATTGAGATTTGCAGAGTTTGAGGAAAGGGTTGGGCAAATATTGTTTACTTCGGCAACTCCTGGAAAGTATGAAAATGAAAAAAGCGAAAAAACCACAGAACAAGTAATACGACCTACTGGGCTGATTGATCCAGAAATTTCCATTAGGCCGATTCAAGCGAGTGGGAAAGGGCCAAATTTCAACTTGGAAGTTAAGCTTCCAAGTCGTTATGGCGGGCAAATTCAGGACTTTATAGCAGAGGCGGAAAAAACAATAAAAAAGGGTGGTCGTGCTATTGCTACAACGCTTACCAAAAAAATGGCTGAAGACCTCTCGGAATTTTTGAAAGAAAAAAAGATAAAAGCCCGATATCTTCACAGTGATATAAAGACGATTGAAAGAATAGAAATACTAACTTCGTTTAGAAAAGGAGAATTTGATTGTTTGGTCGGAGTAAATCTTCTAAGAGAAGGTTTGGACTTGCCGGAGGTAACCTTTATAGGGATTTTAGACGCGGACAAAGAGGGATTTTTGCGTTCCGAAACATCACTCATACAGATTATAGGAAGAGCGGCCAGAAATGTTGACGGCCATGTAACGCTCTATGCCGATAACATAACGGGGTCAATTGGTAGAGCGGTAGAAGAGACAAACAGGCGCCGTTCTCTGCAGATTGCTTATAACAAAAAACACGGCATTACCCCAAGAACAATAATAAAAAAGATAAGAGACATTACTGAAGAAATGAACACAGAACACAAAAAAGCCGTGCAGTCGGAGCTTTCTCTTGAAGAGGCAATATTCAAAAAGAATCCTCGCAAGCTTATTCGGCAGAAAGAGTTACAAATGAACGCTTCTGTAAAAATACTTGATTTTGAAACCGCAGCGATTTTAAGAGACGAACTGTTGATTTTGAAAGAAAGGCTTAAGGGTGGGGAATAAAAATTTTAATTATATAAGTTGCTATTTCTTTTTTATTAGAAGCTTGGTATATTGTTCTGACTACCCCTATAGACAAATCGGGGGCTATTGTTTTTATGGAAAAAAAGACAAAAGAAAAAAATAAAGAAACAAATGAGGATAAACTGATTGTTCGCGGTGCTCGTACTCACAACTTGAAAGATATTACGGTTGAAATGCCGAGAAATAAAATGGTCGTTTTCACCGGGCTCTCTGGTAGTGGCAAGTCATCTTTGGCTTTTGATACTATTTTTGCTGAAGGTCAAAGAAGATACGTAGAATCTTTGTCTTCTTATGCCCGTCAATTTTTGCGTCAAATGCAGAAGCCGGATGTTGATGAAATCATAGGTTTGTCACCGGCAATTTCCATTGACCAAAAATCTCGCTCCAACAACCCTCGCTCAACCGTCGCGACAATAACCGAAATCTACGATTATCTTAGAGTATTGTATGCGCGAATCGGAAGACCCCACTGTTTTGTGTGCGGAAGGGAAATAAAAAAGTTGTCAAATGAAGAGATTAAAAATTTTGCTTTAGATCTTTTACACAAGGAACAAACAACCGCACCTGGCGAAAAATCAAAAAAAATTTCACTACCAAAATATCTTGAAATATTTTCTCCGGTAGTCAGAGGTAGAAAAGGGGAATATTACCAGCTCTTATACGACCTTTTGGGAAAGGGATATACGGAAGTGATAATCGATGGCGCAAGAAAAAAACTTCGAGAACAAATAGTTCTTTCAAAGACCAAACGCCATGACATAGATGTTTTGGTTGATTCAATAAATATTGAAGAATTTAAGAAAAACTCAAAAGATGCGGAAGAAAGACTTTCCGAATCACTTGAAATGGCTCTGAATGAATCCGAGGGCTTGGTGAAAATTAGGTTTACTGATATAAAAAATCTGCACAACAAAAAAGAAGACGACAAAAATGAAGAGCATCTTCTTTCATCAAAGTTTTCTTGCCCCATTGACGGTTTCTCTTTTCCCGAGATAGAACCGCGTCTTTTTTCTTTCAACTCTCCTTATGGCGCTTGCCCAGAATGTAATGGTTTGGGAACTAAACATTTTTTTGGCACGGAGCCGTGCCCTGTATGCAATGGCGCGAGACTCCGACCGGAGGCCTTGCATGTGCTTATTGGCGGAAAAAACATAGTTGAGCTTGTTGCCCTATCTATCAATGATTGTGATAAATTTTTTAATAAAGTAAAAATCACAGCCAGAGAGCGCAGTATTGCCAAAGTGGTTTTGAAAGAAATAGAATCTCGCTTGAGATTTATGATTGATGTTGGCATTGAATATTTGTCTTTGGATAGGCGAGCCAACACGCTCTCGGGTGGGGAGGCACAACGAATTCGCCTCGCTTCCCAGCTTGGTTCCGGTCTTGTCGGCGCGCTCTATGTTCTTGATGAGCCAACCATAGGGTTGCATTCTCGTGACAACAACAGATTGATAAAAACTCTTTTGGGTTTAAGGGATTTAGGAAATACAATCATTGTGGTAGAGCACGATGAAGATACGATTTTTTCTTCGGATTATATCGTTGACATAGGACCGAAAGCGGGGATTCATGGCGGGAAAATCGTTGTGGCGGATTATTTAGACAAACTCCTCCTATCAAAAAACAACAATTCTGGTTCACGGACGATATCCTATCTCCGCAATGAGTTAGCCATAGAAATACCAAAAAATAGACGAACATCCGAAAAAGGCAAGCTGTCCATCAGGGGTGGAAAAATATTTAATATAAAAAACCTTAGCGTTGATGTCCCCTTGGGCAAATTGGTAGCGGTCACGGGGGTATCGGGTTCCGGAAAGTCATCTTTTATTTATGAAATTGTTCACAAAAATCTACAAGCCAGATTTGATAGAAGATATAGAAGCGCGGAAGTATACAATTGTACCAGTTTTAGCGGTACGGAATATATCGGGCGCTCAATTTTGATTGACCAATCGCCGATAGGCAGAACGCCACGCTCAAATCCCGCCACATATACGGGAGCTTGGACTTTTGTTCGAGAACTATTTTCCGAAAGTGTGGAAGCTAAAGCTCGTGGATGGAAAGCAAACAGATTCTCTTTTAATGTTAAAGGGGGGCGGTGTGAGACCTGCCAGGGGAATGGTGAAATTGCGGTTGAAATGCATTTTCTTCCGACCGTTCATGTTCCCTGTGATGTGTGTAATGGTAAAAGATTTATGAAGGAGACGCTTGAAGTTAAATACAAAAACAAAAATATTCACGACATATTGAAGATGACAGTAGAAGAAGCGCTTATGTTTTTTGAAGATATTCCTGCTATTTATGACCGTCTTAAAACAATGGATGAGGTCGGTCTTTCATATCTGGAATTAGGGCAATCTGCCACCACACTGTCTGGCGGTGAAGCTCAAAGAGTGAAAGTGTCATCAGAGCTTTATAGACCACATATGCAAAAAACAATTTACCTTCTGGATGAGCCGACTATTGGTTTACATTATGATGATGTAAAAAAACTGATAGAAATTCTTCAAAAGTTGGTTGAAAAGGGAAATACTGTTGTTGTCATTGAACACAATATGGATTTTATAAAATCATGCGACTATGTTATAGACTTTGGTCCGGAAGGCGGGGATGGTGGGGGAGAGATTGTTGCAAAAGGGACGCCCGAAGAGATTGTAAGATTTGCAAAATCTTACACAGGTCAATATTTAAATAAAGCACTTAAGGCGGTAAAAAGATAAAATACCAAGTTTCAAAACACGAAAATATTTAACCATATTCATAGCTGGCTATGGTATTGCGCGGAAAGTAGTACTTGGAAGTTAGGCTTCCAAGCCGGCTGTTATGCTGGTTTTTTTGGAAAAGCCCCCGTCGCGGTCGCGATCGGGGGCTTTGTTGTGCTGGTTTGAGGTGGAATCTTCAGCATTTTTGCGTGAAGTAACCACACACCACACACCATCCGGGGCTCACACTCAAGGCTTCGGGGGTGTGTCTTCCACTCCTCTCGCACTCACTGCGGAGATTCTCCAACCTAAGGATCTCTCCATTAGAAAGCGTATCGGGGTAAATCCTGTGCCCTCTGAAAATGATTGAGTGCACCTCCTCGAAAATTTGTTGCTCCCTTTCTGTTTTTTCTATACCACCGAAATGTTTCATTCGCCCCTCCTTTGATGGTTGCGTACAGTCCAAGAGTAAAGTATCTTTTTACGAGTGATAAGTCAAGATTTTAAAAAATTTAAATTACCGGATTCTCCCGGGGTTTATTTTTTCAAGAAGAATAAACGCATTATATATATTGGCAAAGCCACCTCCCTTAAAGACAGGGTGAAAAGCTATTTTTCAAAAGACCTTGTCCGCTCACGCGGACCCCTTTTGGTTAAAATGATTGAAGAGGCCGATAAATTGGACTATGAAAAGACAGACTCTGTTCTGGAAGCTTTAATACTTGAAGCGCGTTATATAAAAAAACATCAGCCCTATTACAACTCCAGGGAAAAAGATGACAAAAGCTACAACTTTGTTGTTGTTACGGATGAGAAATATCCGCGAGTGTTGGTAATGAGGGGGAGGGAATTGGAAAAAGCAATTCTCGAAATTCACCATTCACCATTCATTATCCGCTCTACTTTCGGCCCGTTTCCCAACGGAGGACAATTGAAAGAGGCGCTTAGAATAATTCGTAAAATTTTTCCTTTCCGCGACAAATGTACACCCTTTGACCCGTGCTTTAAATCCAAAAATCGCACGACCAAAGCCCTTCCAAAACCTTGTTTTAATCGCCAAATCAGGCTTTGTCCCGGAGTCTGTACCGGTGAGATTTCGGAAAAAGAATACAAAAAAACAATAAACAATATAAATCTATTTTTTCAAGGAAAGAAAAAACAAATAATAAAAAATTTAAAAAAAGAAATGGCTGGTGCCGCGAAGGTATATGAGTTTGAGGTTGCATCCATGTTGAAATCTCAAATTTTTGCTCTAGAACACATAAGGGATGTGTCTTTGATTAAAAGCGAAGTGTTAAGGGCTGGAAATTTAAATGGAGGTTCTGGTTTTCGCATAGAAGCGTATGACATAGCCCATATCTCTGGTAGCAATACCGTGGGCGCCATGGCGGTAGTTGAAAACGGAGAGATTGCGAAGGGGGAATACCGTAAATTCAAAATTTTATCTTCAACAAAAGGAGGAATAAACGACATTGCAAGTCTAAAGGAAGTGTTGGTAAGGAGGTTGGGACACTTGGAATGGAAGCTCCCAAACCTTATTGTGGTTGATGGAGCAATGGCTCAATATAATATTGCAAAAAATATTCTAAAAGAAAGGGGGTTTAATATAGAGCTGATTGCTGTTGTCAAAGACCAAAAACACAAACCAAGTGAAATCATGGGAAAAAAGGGCATCATAAAAAAGCATGAAGTAGAGATATTGCTCGCGAATAGCGAAGCACACAGGTTTGCTTTAAATTTTCACAGAGCACTTAGACATAAAAAAATGTTTGGACGCAATTTGTGATACTATCGTTCTAGCGTGTTGGTCCTACCATACCAAGGTTTGAACGGGGTTCCAGACCTTGCATTACCGTAAGGGATGCGCAAGGAAGCAACTATGCCAACACGCGAACCCCACCCCAAGTCGCGTAAGCAGAAGTACGCGACTTTCATTTTTTCCAGTCTCTTATAAAATGAAGTTATGATAAGTGGCGCTATAGATAAAAACAAAATTCGCGTTGGTGTATTGCGCGGAGGTCCGTCTAGTGAATACGAAATATCGCTATTAAGCGGACACAATGTGTTAAAGAATATTCCAGAGCGATACGAGCCGATTGATATATTAATTTCCAAAGACGGGGTTTGGTATTTGGGTGGGGTGCCAAAATCTCCGGACAAAATACTACAAAATGTAGATGTTGTTCTAAATGCGCTTCATGGAAAATTTGGAGAAGATGGTAAAGTTCAAAACATTCTTGAAAAATTTAATATTTCATATACAGGTTCTCGGCCACTTCCTTCGGCGGTATCCATGAACAAGATTATATCCAAACGCCTTTTTAGTGAAAGTGACATAAAAACACCGTATTACACCGTTTTTCACCCCAAACACAATGTCCGCGGAAAAGTGAGAGAATTGTTCAAATCATTTCCTCAACCGTCTATTATTAAACCTTTTTCGGGGGGTTCTTCGGTTGGCATTACGTATGCTTCCAATTTTGATACTTTTGAAAATGGAATTGAGAATGCTCTTCGCCATGGCGGAGTGGCGGTGATTGAAGAGTATATTCCGGGAAAAGAAATAACAGTTACCGTTTTAGAAAGTGGTGATGACGCGAGTCTTTACTCTCTGTTTCCTGTTGAAATAGTTAAACCCGCGTCTAAAAATTATTTGGATTACGAGACCAAGTGCGATCTAAATTCGGGTATGAAATGCCCAAGCACCCTCTCAAAAGATGAGAAAATCGAAGCGCAAGATATGGCAATCAGGGCGCACAGGTCTTTGGGATTGAGGCACTATTCCAACGCTGATTTTATAGTTCACCCAACGCGTGGTATTTTTCTAATTGAGGTCAACTCTTTGCCCGGCATTACAGAGAACTCCATATTACCAAAATCTTTAGAAGTATCTGGTATTTCCCTTTCAGATTTTATTGACCATATTCTTAAGCTTTCTCTTAAAAAAAATTAGACCACTCCCTCGTAAGGAAATGGTCTAAGTTACTGCCAGTGAGTGTGGCTGAAGATGTGGCATTTCTATGCCCCCTCTCTATCTCCAACACCCTCGCGTATTGTACGTATTGTAATTGTGCCGATCTTGCCCGTGATTTTCACGGTTCCATCACTCAAGGTGCGAAAACTGTCGTTAACACTGAAACGCAGTTTTTCGCTACCCTTCTTGTGGTAGCTTTCTTGGACAATCTTGTAGCCCGCTTTGCGCGGATCTATGCCGTTGTCCTTCATAACGGACATAG
>PFXE01000021.1 GCA_002791475.1 Candidatus Zambryskibacteria bacterium CG_4_9_14_3_um_filter_40_16
TCTCCGGTTTCTATATTAAGAACGGGAATTTTATAATTTTCCTTCAAAAAATTCTCAATGAGATTAGCTTGAGTTCCCTTACCGCTACCCGAATTGCCTATAAATATAAAAGCTTTTTGCATATAAAAATTATATCTTTTATCTCCGAACTTATAAACCGCCCCTTAATGGCCTTTGGGGGTTATTTAAAACAAACTCCGCGAGTGTTTTCTGTTTGTTTTCTATCTGTTTTCTCTCCGAGTAAAAGCCATAAAACAATTGATTAGTATTCTCTTATGGAAACTTGGGCATTAATCTTTTTTATCAAATCAATAACAACAGATACCACAATAAGAAGAGCGGTGCCACCAATAGAAAGAGAGTGTATGCCCGTTATGCCTCTTATTATAAGGGGCAAAATAGCTATAACGCCGAGAAAAAGCGCGCCGACCAAAGTCAGCCTGGTTAATATTTTGGAGATGTATTGGGAAGTTGGAGTCCCCGGTCTAACCCCTGGAATAAAAGCTCCGCTTTTTTGTAAATTGCCTGAAATCATTTCCGGGTCAAAGGTTACGGCCGTGTAGAAATAGGTAAAGAGGAAAACCAAGATAAAATACATTGCTCCGTAAACCCACTGGTTTGCCAGAGTGTTAAGAACAAGATTGGAAATGGAGCTTAAAACCACACTGTTTATATTAGAAAGGAAATTAAAAATCATTTGAGGAAAAAGAAGAATGGAAAGAGCAAAAATAATCGGAATTACTCCGGCTTGATTAAGTCGGATTGGAAGATATGTGGATATACCCCCATAGACCTTCATTCCTCTTACGCGCTTGGCATAAGTTATCGGTATGGGCCTTTCCGCTTCCGTAACCACCACAACCCCATAAGTAATGACCAGAGTTGTTACAAGAAAAACAAGATAGAGAGGAATTTGCGAAACATTAAATGTATAAAATAGTTGAGACGCGATAGAAGGCAACCCTGCCACAATGCCTGCAAAAATTATAATTGATGCTCCATTACCCACCCCAAACTCTGAAATAAGCTCTCCAATCCACATTATGAGAACCGCTCCTGCGGTTATGATAAATAAGTTTGTAATTAGAGAAAAAGAAGACAGGGCATCAATGGCCCCATTTCTAGAGAGAAGGGTGATAAATCCAAAACCCTGTATAACGGCCATGGGTACGGTCAATAATCGGCTGTATTGAGAAAACTTCTTCCTTCCCGCCTCTCCCTCTTCCTGATACATCGCCTTGATTTTGGGGGACATAATGGTTAAAAGTTGCATTATTATGGATGCAGTTATAAATGGTCCCACTCCTAACATTATTATTGAAAGATTGGTAAGACCCCCTCCTGAAAAAAGATTCAAAAGACCGAGAAATTCATTTCCAGAAAAGAAAGCCTGGAGTCTTTCGGTGTTTACCCCAGGAATAGGTATGGTTGCCAAAAACCTAAAAACTATTAAAGCTCCCAAAAGAAATAGCAATCGCCCTTTGAGAGAACCGTCCCCTACTACCAATTTTAGTTTGCCTATCAAATTTTTCATTTTAAATATTGGGACAATAACCCCTTATGCCTTACCGCCCGCTTTTTCTATTTTCTTTTTTGCTTCGGCAGAAATAAAACAGTTTCTAACTGTTATTTTTTTTGTTATATCTCCGGAAGCTAGTATTTTAACTCTTGGGTGTTTTCCTCCGATTTTTTTTATAATCTTCTTTTGGAAAAGCGATTCTGGCGAAACTATTTCTCCCGCGACAAAAAGTTTGTTGATTGATGACAGATTAACCCCTGTCATTTTTACCTTTATTGGGGTATTTAGATTTTTGCCACGACCGCGCAGTTTGGGTAATCTCTTTATAATATCCCTCATTTCGGGACGTTTTTTTCTTCCCGCTCTGACATTCTGACCCTTTGTTCCCTTGCCAGAAGTTTTTCCACGCTTCCCCCCACGCCCGATGTATTGGGGTTTTTTGTTTTTATTTTTTCTCTTTATATTGTGCAGTTGCATATTTATTTAAATCTTGGTGTCACTGTCTTAGAGAGTTGTGACAGTGCCTTTAGAGCGGCTTTGGCATTGTTTACTGGATTTTTTGAGGTGGATAAAATCTTCGCGTTAACGGAGGTCAGCCCCGCCATTTCAAGAACAGTCCTAACCGAGCTTCCCGCCAGAAGTCCGCGACCGGGAGCCGGTATTATTATAACCTTTGATCCTCCAAATTTCGCCAAACTATCGTGGGGTATGGACATATTCTTTGTAACCTTCACATCTATCATATTTTTCTTTGCCTCCCTTAATGCTTTTTCTATGGCTAGAGGCGTGTCTCCCGCCTTTCCTTGTCCTATCCCAACCTTGCCTTTGCGATTTCCGGCAACCAGGGTTACAGAAAAGGTAAACCTTCTTCCCCCAGCAGCCACTCTTGTGACTCTTCTTATGCTGACAATTTTATTATCAAACTCTGACCTTGGTCTGCTTTCTTTTCTTGAAGAACGGCGCGGATTCTTCTTGTAATCTTTTTTCGCCAATCTTTCATTTGGAGCGCGGGAATCGTCTTTGGACGAACCTCCGTCCGCAACATCCGCTTTCTTCTCAACCTCTTCTTTTTTTTCTATTTCTTTTTCGCTCATTTTTATAGTGATAATCCCCCCTCTCTCGCGCCTTCTGCCAGTAATTTTATTTGCCCCGTATAAATATAACCCCCTCTATCAAACACAACCTTTTTGACTTTTTTTGCAAGCGCCTTTGAGGCGATTGTTTTGCCCAACTCCTTGGCACTGCCACTTTGGGTTTTCTTGCCGGTCACATCTTTATTGCTGGCAGAAACAATCGTCGTGCCAGAACTGTCATCAATAACCTGGGCGTAAAGATATTTGTTTGATTTAAAAACAGAAAGTCTTGGGCGTTCTTTGGTGCCGGATATTTTAAAGCGAATTTTCGCGTGTCTGCGTTCTCTTTTTAAATTTTTTGTTTGTTCTCTATTCTGCATAATATTAGGCTGTCGTTTTCTTTCCCTGTTTTATTTTAACAACCTCGTCTTTATATCTTATACCTTTCCCTTTATACGGTTCGGGTTTCTTTAGGGAGCGTATGTGAGCGGCAAAACTGCCGACCAACTCTTTGTCTATTCCAGAAATAGTAATTGCATTTTTTTCAACCAAAGCTTTAATACCTTGGGGTATGGGTACTTCAACGGGGTGAGAAAAACCCAATGCAAAAACCAATTTGTCTCCTTTATTCTCAACTCTGAAACCAATCCCTTCAATCAAAAGATTTTTTTCAAAGCCAGAAGATACGCCCCTAACCATATTTGAAACATGGGAGGCGTAAGTTCCCCACAAAACAGCCGCTTCATCATCATCTTCTTTCTTGGGTTTTAATCTTATGGTGTTGTCTGCAATACTCAACTCCAATTTGTCATCAATGTCGCGAGACATTTCTCCCAACGGCCCCTTAACAGAAAAATTATGCCCAGAAATTGACCCTTCGGTTTTTGCGGGTAAAACTATTTCTTTTTTCCCTATTCGTGACATGGTTGATTTTGTTATCGAACGTTGTGAGATTTACAAAATCACCACCCTGTCAAATAAACTCCTAAAGAGTTTTTCTTTCGCTATGCGAAAGAAAATTGACGGGGTAATGTTTTGTACCCACATTTGAAAATTCAACGAAAATTAAATTCTCAAATGTGGAACAAAGCCATTACCAAATTTCAAAAAGCGCTTCACCACCCAAATGTTCCTTTCTTGCTTCTATGCCGGTTTTTATCCCCTTGGGAGTAG
The DNA here is from genome assembly GCA_002791475.1 of Candidatus Zambryskibacteria bacterium CG_4_9_14_3_um_filter_40_16. Lineage (GTDB taxonomy): Bacteria > Patescibacteriota > Minisyncoccia > Phycocordibacterales > Zambryskibacteraceae > UM-FILTER-40-16. Next base: position 3,766 of record PFXE01000021.1, read on the forward strand.
TTAATATGAGCGATCCGTATCCATTTTTTACTTGCCTTATTTCTGTACTTTTTTTATAAATTCTGCGAGAAGGTTTTGAAACCCTTTTTACATTTTGTATTCTCGGCAAATCATTTTGATATAAAAGTTCAATTTCAATGATTTTTGTTTTTTTACCCTTTTTGGTTGCAGATTTCACATAGCCCTGCTTCTCTAAAACAGAACCGATTTCCATTTTAAGTTTTGAGTACGGCAAGGTAAGAGAATCTTTTCTTGATTCGCCGGCATTTTTAATCCTTGTAATCATATCTGCGATTGGGTCTGTCATGGTTGATTTTTAATGAGAGAATCCTTTACCAACTTGATTTTTTTATACCGGGAATTTTACCTTCATTGGCAAGCTCACGAAAACATATGCGACACAAATCAAAGTTTCTCATATATCCTCGCTTTCGACCACATTTAAAGCAACGCTTAACAGCCCTCGTAGCAAACTTGGGTTTCTTGAGAGAGCGAGCTATTACTGATTTCTTTGCCATATGATAGATTTTATTGAGTAAAACGATTAGAAAATTATCACCATAAATCCTGTGGGATGATGGGAAAACTTGCTATCGCTCACTCTTTTAATTTTCTACAAAAAAACGCCTAAAGCGTGGAAGTTCATCCTAACAAGGTCGCTTCGTATTGTCAAACGACTGGTTAAAACAAGGGCTAATGTTAATTTAACGCCTTATCCTCTGTCTTTTTAAACGGGAATAACAAATGATTCATAAACAACCTTGTTTCTTCTTTATTGCGAGATGATGAAACGATGGTTACCGAAAGCCCAAATACATCCTTCAGTTCCTCATCAGAAGTTTCTGGGAAAATTGTATGTTCTTTGATGCCTAAAGTATAATTACCCATTTCATCTATGGCTTTAGAAGATACGCCTCTAAAATCTTTTGTTCTGGGTAAGGCAATATTTATCAGCTTATCTAAAAAGTCATACATTCTCTTGCCACGAAGCGTCACCTGAAGTCCCACGGGGTCCCCCTGGCGCACCTTGAAAGCGGCAACGGACTGTTTGGCGCCTCTCAAAGAAGGCTTCTGCCCGGTAATTTTTGAAAGGCGGTCTAAAGCCAATTCCTTTTTCTTTGGGTCTTTAAAAGATCCTGTGCCGACATTTACAACAACTTTTGTAATTCTGGGCGCTTGCATGGGGTTTTTATAACCCATTTTCCCTTTTAGTGCTTCAAAAGTATTTTTAATTTTTTTCTGAATTGGTTCCATTCTACAAAATTTATTTTTGTTACACCTCCGTCTTACTCTTTTGGGTGATTCTTACTTTCTTGTCATTCACCATTTTCACCCCCAATCTTGTCGGTTTGTTGGTTTTGGGATCCACAAACATAACGTTAGACACGTGGAAAGGGGAAGCTTGGTCAATAATTTGTCCTTTCTGCCCGGAACTTTTTGGTTTCTTGTGAATTTTTCTGATGTTTATTCCAGCGACAACAATTTTATTATCAGAAGGAATCGCCAAGGTAACCTTGCCCGTTTTTCCCTTGTCTTTCCCTGAAATCACTATGACATTGTCGTCTTTTTTAATTTTCATTCCGATAGAAATTTTTTATTTTATGAATCGTGCTATATCCTACTCATTTTTTTACTCTTGTCTACCTCTTATGAAAATTCTTTACATTAAAACCTCTGGTAGTGCGAGTAAATTTTTTAAACCACTTCCTGCGCCAAAGATACAATCTGCTGAAACCCCTTTTCACTTAACTCCCTGGGGATGGGACCAAACACCCTTCCAGCTATTGGCTCATGCTTTGTTTTGTCTACTATCACCACCGCATTTTCATCAAAGCGAACATATGATCCGTCAACTCTTCTAAAGGGGTATCTTTGTCGCACAACCACCGCATATAAAACATCTTTCTTTTTTACTGTTTTACGAGGTTGCGCGCTTTGAACGGAGAGGATAACCAAATCTCCTATTCTTGCGTATCTTTTTTTTGAACCTCCGGGAATCTTGAAAACTCTGCCGAATTTCGCTCCGGAGTTATCAGCTATTTTAACTATGGATTGTGGTTGTATCATATTAAGAAATTACTATAAACCTTTTGTCTTTTGAAATTGGTTTTGTTTCTTGGATTTCTGTTTTTTCGCCAATTTTTTTTGTGTTGCCTGGATTATGCGCTTTATATCTCTTTTTGTGTCTGATGTACTTTCCGTACTTGGGATGTTTTATATATCGCTCTACAGAAACCACCACCGTGTCCTTCATTTTGTCAGACACCACCACTCCAACAAGTTTTTTCCCTTTTTTTATGTTCTCACTCATTTTATTTTATTGCCAATTCTTTATTTCTTCTGGAAATTTCTGTCAGAATCTGGGCTATTTCCCTTTTTAGACCCCTGCCCTCTTTCATATTTCTAATTTTACTTCCGGAAACACCAAAACGAAAATTTCTCAAAGATTCTCTCTTCTCTATGAGGGTTTTTGACAAATCTTTTTCACTTTTAGTTTTTATGTCTTTCATTTCAAATTATACGGGTATTTATTATTCTCGCGCTACTGTTTTTGTTTTTATGGGTAACTTTGTACCCGCCTTTCTAAGCGACTCCCGAGCCACCGCTTCTTCAACTCCATCAACTTCAAAAATAATCCTACCCGCCTTAACCGGAGCATGATAGCCCTGGGGGTCACCCTTTCCTTTACCCATCTTAACTTCTGCCGGTTTTTGAGTATAAGGCATATCTGGAAAAATCCTAATCCACACTTTTCCAGTCTTCCCTAAAGTCCTTGATATCACCTTTCTCGCCGCCTCTATTTGATTTGATTTAATCCTTCCGGGAGAAAGCGCTTTTAATCCGAATGAGCCAAAATTAACGGAAACGCCCCGAGTCGCCACCCCCGCTTTGCTCGGGTTTTTTCTCATTGTGTGCCACTTTCTGAATTTTACTTTTTTGGGAAATAACATAGTGAATTTTGAAATTATTACTCTCCTTGTTTTTTGGCAAATATATCGCCTTTGTATATCCAGACTTTTATGCCTATGTATCCGTAAGGGAGTTTGGCTGGGTGTTCGGCGTAATCAACATCAGCCCTGAAGGTCTGGAGAGGAATCCTGCCGAGTTTGCGCGTTTCTGTTCTGGCTATGCTTGTCCCACCAAGCCTGCCCGAAAGGGTGATCTTTACACCCAGGACATCCCTGTTTGCAATTACCTTTTCAACCATTTGCTTACTCACCCTTCTGTACGGCAAACGTTTTTCCAACGCTTCCGCGACCATTTGCGCCACAATGACCGCGTTAGATTCTGGAGATTTGATTTCTTTTATATCAAGTCTGACCTCCACGTGCGAATCATATACCTTTTTTTTCTTCAGCATAGAAACAATATTTTCCTTCAATTTGGTTGCGCCATCTCCACTCCTTCCTATAATCATCCCAGGACGGGATGATTCTATGATTATCCTTAGGGTTTTTTCATTTCTCTCAATTTCAATTGAACTGACGTAATTGCCTTTCAATTTATTTTCCAAAAATGCTCTTATCAATATGTCCCCTCGCAAAAATTCCGTGTATTTATTTTTCAAACCAAACCATCGAGATTTCCAATCTCTGATTATGCCAAGTCTGTGCGAATATGGATGTACTGTGTGTGACATTGAAATTATTTATTTTTAGTCAACTCCGTAAGTTTACCTTTTCGTTTTGAAATCTTTTCATTGTCTGTTAAAACCACTCTGATATGGCTAGTTCTCTTGCGAATCAGGGGTGCTCGACCATGGGAAGCCGACCCTCTTCTGTAAAGAATAGAACCGTTGTCCACTCTGATTTCCTTTATTCTCAAATTTTCAATATTTAAATTTCTTTCTTTTGCGTTAGCTTGCGCGGAATTTATCAATTTTTCAATCGGCAAAGCGGCTTTTTTTCCCAAAAATTTGAGAGAGAGAATGGCGTCTTTTACCTTTTTGCCCTTTACAGCGCTTGCCACCATGCGGACTTTTCGCGGAGATTGTCTATAACTATTAAGTTTTGCGATGGCTTCTTCCATAAAATTTATTTCTTAGCTGCTCCAGCACTAGATGTTGGAGAAGTTTTGGCCGCTTGAGCTGACGCTATTTCTGCTTCTTTCTTTTTCTGTTCAAGTTCTTTTTGCATCTTTCCACCGTGTTTTACAAATTTCCTGGTTAAAGAAAATTCACCAAGTCTGTGCCCCACCATATCTTCGGTCACAAAAACATCTATATGATCCTTGCCATTATGAACTCCAAAAGTAAATCCGACCATTTCGGGAGAAATTTGGCTATCGCGAGCCCAGGTTTTTATAGCACCCGTTTGTTCCGGCTTTTTGCCTTCAATCTTTTTAAGAAGGCGTTCGTAGACATATGGACCTTTTTTGGACGATCTTGTCATTTTAAAAATTAAATAAGCTCGACAGAGCTTGCGGAAAATACTAACAAAATATCAGCTATTGTCAAACGATCTTTTATATAAATAGAGGGTTTTTGCTTAAAAGACAAGTAGAGCGGAAGAATGGGGCTCCTAAATGGAAGTGGCTATTTTTTCCCAACTTTACGACGAGAAACTATGAACTTGTTGGAATATTTTTTGGACCTTCTTGATTTCTGGCCTTTTCCGGTAGGTTTGCCGGAAAAACTTTTAGCCCTCCTTGTGCCTCTTCCTTGTCTGCCCTCACCCCCTCCATAAGGATGGTCAACGGGGTTCATGGCAGAACCACGCACCGTTGGACGAATACCCAACCAACGGCTTCTTCCCGCTTTTCCTAGATTTACAAGACGGCTTTCTTCGTTTGAAACTTCTCCTACGGTTGCCCAGCAATTCTCTGAAACCTTTCTGATTTCACTTGATGGCATTTTAAGATCAACGCGACCACCGTCTTTTGCAACTATCTCAATATAATTTCCGGCAGAGCGTCCTATTTTGGCACCTCCTTTTGGTTTGAGTTCAACATTGAAAACAAAAGTACCCACCCCGAGACTCTTTAACGGCAGGCGGTTACCTGTTGTCCTGGGTGCGTTTTCGGAAGCTATGTACGAATCCCCAACCAAAACCCCTTTGGGCAATAGTGCGTAGCGCCTCTCGCCATCTCTATACGCAACAAGGCCGATAAAACCACTCCTGTTAGGGTCATACTCTATACTTTTAACATAAAAAGGGATATTGATTTTGTCGTAGCCAAAATCTATTTTCCTAAACAGTCTTTTGTGCCCTCCACCCTTGTGACGAACAGTAATTCTGCCTTGGTTATTTCTACCCACCGACCTTTTAAACCCACTGGTCAAAGACTTCACCGGTTTTTGTCTGGTTGTTACTTTTGAATATGTGACCACGGTCATTTTTCGACGAGATGGAGTTGTTGGTTTAAATTTTTTCATTCCGTTAAAAGTTACCAGTTTTATTTATAAAATCAATACACAAACCAAAAGAGTTGGGTTGCTTATACGAGCCGAACATCAATATTTTTGCTGAATTTGTGATGGAATTCATATATTTATACTATTTCGATTCTGTCAGATTTTTTTAGATAGATATAGGCTTTTTTCATCCCCGGACGAACTCCCTTAACCCCTCTGACATTGATAATTTTACTGGGAATATTGACTACTCCGATTTTTGTGGGAACAACTTTGTAAATTTCTTTTATCGCTTTTGCGACATCGCGCTTGGTCGCTTTTTTTTCTACCTCAAACACAAAGACATTGCTATTCGTTGATTTGTCAGTCGCCTTTTCGGTTATATGCTGACGAATTATTGTTTTATTTATTAAACCAACATCAGAAGACAGCGTGGACTCTGTTTTCTTTGGAGCTATTGGAGTGTCTTTATCCTCCGGTTTTTCTTTTTTCGGTTCCAATTTGTTTTTTTTGTTTTTATTGAAAATTGCCATAATATTTCGCTTTTTGATTATTTTTTTCTTTTTGTATTAGTTGTTGTTTTTTTCTTCTCTGTATCTTTAATCAATTCAGCTTCTATGCCCGCTTTACTGTATATGAAAGGGAGAGAAATATCTGGATTTATGATTGCCAGCGATTTATATTGTAGAAGGGTGAGAGGGTTTATGTTTCTTATTTCGTCTATCGCGATGTTACCGATATTTTTAAAACTCATAAACGTATTACCTTCTCTTGAGGGTAGAGTTATGACCATTGCGTTGGTTTTTTTGCCCAGAATCCTTTCCATTCCTTCAATTTTTTTCCAAGAATCAATCGTTGTTTTTGCGTCTTTGGTTTTTGGTTCCGAAAAATTAAGCGAATCTATGAATATTATTTCTCCATCTTTAAATTTTCTTGAAAGAATAGTCAACAGTGCTTTTGCTTTTACTTTTTTATTAACTTTTCTGTCATAATTCTTTTCTTTTCTTGGTCCGTGTGCCACACCACCGCCAACCCAAAGAGGAGATCGGATTGAACCGTGTCTTGCTCTTCCTGTTCCTTTTTGCTTCCAAGGTTTTTTTCCTCCACCAGACACTTCACTCCTATCTTTGGCGTGAGCGGTTCCTCTCCTGTTCGTAGAAGCCATTGAAACAGAAACCTGGTGCACCAAGTCACTATTCCAACGAAGGCCGAAGGCTTCGGGCCTTAAGGAAATAGTCCCAACAGAAATTCCTTTTTGACTATAAACTTTTGCCTCCAAAGGACCTTGGATAGATTTTGTTTTAGCAATCTTTGGCTTTGTTTCTTTATTGAAGATCGACTTTGAATCTCCCGACGGCTTGCCGCGGGGATGAGAAGGCGAATTGTGTTTTGCGTCGGCGGAGGCCGATTCTTTTCCCAAAAAAACAACCTGGCGTTCTGCGCCAACACCCCGTGGCTCTGCCCCGTGGGTTGTGGCAGAACTTGTTTTATTACTTTTTTGTTTTAGCGAAGACATGGTTTAAATTTTTTCATCAAAACCTTTTACCCCCTTACCTCTACAAGAGCACCGCGCTTGCCAGGAACAGCCCCTTTGACAAGAATTGTGTTGTTGGCTTGATCAATTTGAACAACCTCAAGATGCCTTGTGGTTACCCTATCTCCACCCATTCTTCCTGCCATTCGCATTCCTTTTGGCACTCTGTTCCTTAAGCCTCCACCAATAGACCCCGCTTCTCTTTCAGAATGCTTCTGTCCGTGAGTTCTCGGTCCGCCATGAAAACCGTGTCTCTTTACAACTCCTTGAAATCCTTTGCCCTTGGAAATCGATGAGACGTCAACCTTATCACCCAAAGCAAATACCGATGCGTCAATTTTGTCTCCCACCTTTAGTTCAGTATCTTTAGTTAGTCTAAACTCTTTCAAGTAAGCAAAATTTCCAAGGCCTTTCATGTGTCCGCGTTCTGGTTTTGAAATAAGATTTTCTCTTTTTTCTCCGAACCCGACCTGAACGGCGTTATATCCGTCTTTGGTTTTCTCTTTTATTTGCGTTACAGTTACAGGGCCAGCTTCTAAAACAGTTACGGGAATAACCTCACCGTTTTCGGCAAAAATTTGAGTCGTCTTATCTTTTTTTGCAAGAATGAATTTCATCAAAATGCGAATTGGGTTAATCTGACCGCTTATCCTACCCACCCCCCCTTTTTGTCTATCCGCGCGCAATTAAGTCTTGCGCGACACTTTCATGGTTTTTCCAAACAAACCAAGAGTCGCGAACAAAACGAAATCAAATAAGCTTCACATCTATATTGACACCAGAAGGCAAGGAAAGATTTGTTAAAGATTCTATAAGCTTTTGAGTGGGGTTTACTATATCTATCAATCTTTTGTGTATTCTCATCTCAAACTGTTCTCGCGCGTTTTTGTAGACGAAAGAAGCACGATTGACGGTATATTTTTTTATTTCAGTTGGCAAAGGAATCGGCCCCAGGACATTGGCGTCATAACGAATGGCGGTGTCAATTATTTGCTTGGCTGATATGTCAAGAATTTTATACTCATAAGCCCTTACTCGAATGCGAAGTTTGGAAACAGGCGCGTCTTTCTCTGCGATCTTCTTTGTTCGCGCTTTCGGTGTTTCTTTTTTTGTTTTTGCTTTTGGCATATTCAATCACTGACCGTTTTTCAAAATTATAGAGACAAGCTCTCTTACGGCTTTTTTCGTCTGTAATTTTGTAACTGCAATTAAGCTGTAATCTTTGTCACAACTCCGGCTCCCACGGTTTTCCCCCCCTCTCTAATTGCAAACCTCTGCTTCTCTTCCAAAGCAACGGGTACAACAAGTTTCACTTTGAAGGTAACAGTATCTCCCGGCATAACCATTTCCACTTTTTCAGGAAGTGTAACTTCCCCGGTTACATCTGTTGTTCTCAAATAAAATTGAGGTTTATAGCCGGTAAAGAATGGGGTATGTCTTCCCCCTTCCTCTTTTTTTAGAATATATACCTCTGACTCAAAATCGGTATGCGGGGTAACGGTTCCGGGTTTAGCCAAAACTTGACCTCTTGTAATATCCTCTTTTTTGAGACCGCGCAGAAGAACACCCGCATTGTCTCCAGCCACTCCTTCATCAAGCTGTTTATTAAACATCTCAATTCCGGTAACGGTTGTTTTTTGTGTATCACGAAGACCAATGATTTCTATTTCTTCGCCAATTTTTACTTTTCCTCTTTCAATTCTTCCTGTAACAACCGTCCCCCTTCCCTCAATGGAAAATATGTCTTCAACGGGCATGAGGAATGGCTTATCAAGGTCTCTTACGGGCATTGGGATGTATGTATCCAATGCTTCGGCAAGCGCAAGAATTGCTTTTGACGATTCATCATCATTATTCGCAGATTCAAGTGCTTTGAGTGCTGACCCGCGAATTACAGGCGCATTTGCACCATCAAATTCGTATTTGTTTAGAAGGTCTCTTACTTCTTCTTCAACCAAATCAATAAGCTCTTTGTCGGTTACTTGGTCTACCTTGTTTAGGAACACTATTATTTTTGGAACGCCAACCTGTTTTGCCAAGAGAACGTGTTCTCTGGTTTGAGGCATAACGCCGTCTGTCGCCGCAACAACCAAAACTGCACCATCCATTTGGGCGGCTCCCGTAATCATGTTCTTGATATAATCCGCATGACCGGGAGCATCAATGTGCGCGTAGTGACGCGCATCAGTTTCGTACTCGTTGTGAGAAAGAGAAATGGTAATTCCTCTTGCCTTCTCTTCCGGAGCGTTATCAATCTGGTCAACTTTTTTTATGTTGGCCTTTTTGCCGGCGCGATTAAGAACCGAGAGGATCGCGGCGGTCAAGGTTGTTTTGCCATGGTCAACGTGGCCTATTGTTCCCACGTTGACGTGTGGCTTACTTCTGTCAAATGTTGTCATATTAGTAAATATTAACTATCTGAAGTTATCGCGCGAGAACGGATAACCTCAAGCAATCAATTATAATTTTTTGATAATACATACTGTATTTACTCCTCATCTCAGAAACTAGAAGGTTTTATCGTCTCCTAGTTTTCCTCGCTTTACGTCGTAAATAAAAACTGCCCTACCAATTGCAAGGGGGTAGTACGGTTGCCCGTTCAAACTTCACCTGAAATTTGTTGAGACAGCGTGGGGGATATAATAACAAAAGAGGAAAAAGAGTCAACCTCATCAAAAGCTATTGGCCTGTCAAATTTTAAGCCAAATCAATGGCCCCAGATAAATTTCTGAGGCTGCCTGTCTTTCTCGT
>PFXE01000039.1 GCA_002791475.1 Candidatus Zambryskibacteria bacterium CG_4_9_14_3_um_filter_40_16
ATGGTATATAGAGTTGTGGTCAATAAATATGAGCGTCTGAATAAACACAGTTGACACGCCCCGTTCGCAAGAGTTCTTAACATTAAAGCCGTAAATCTCTAAGCAACACTTTTTATAAAAGTACAAAAAGTCCGACAATTCTCACAGGATAGACCCAGCAGAGGACAAGCCAAACCAGGTCGTCCTTGAAGAAAGTCTGATTAGGCCAGAGACCTTGTTGCTTAGAGATTTATGGTTTCAATGAAAAAAATTAAAAACTCTTTTTTACTTATCTTAAGTCACTAGCAGTCTAGCATATAAAACTTTTTATGTCAAGTAAAAAAATAGAGCCATTGGAAGCGGTCTCTGACATCAAATTTTTAGACCAAACTCTGAGACCGTCACGCTGGAACGAATACATAGGTCAAAAAAACATAAAAGAGAACTTGCGAATACTTCTCTCCGCCGCAAAGGAAAGGAGTCATCCGCCAGAGCACATACTTTTTTACGGGCCTCCGGGTCTTGGCAAAACAACCCTTGCGCATTTAATTGCCAAAGAAACGGGGTCTCAAATGAAAATCACTTCCGGCCCGGCCATTGAGAGAGTTGGTGATTTGGCGTCAATTATTACAAATCTTTCTCCCGGTGACATTTTGTTTATTGATGAGATACATCGTCTTAACAAAACCATTGAGGAAGTTCTATACCCGGCAATGGAATCCGGAACTTTGGATATTATCATTGGAAAGGGTCCTTCGGCAAGAACTCTTCAGCTGGATTTGCCCCCTTTTACTTTAATAGCGGCAACAACAAAAATCGCCCTCATATCTTCGCCGTTGCGTTCCAGGTTTTCTGGCGGAATTTTTAGACTAGATTTCTATACTGAAGGTGAGATTGGGGAAATTCTTTCTCGTTCATCTAAAATTCTTGAAGTTCCGATAAACAAAGACGCTATAGAAGAAATATCAAAAAGAAGCCGTTTTACTCCCAGAACCGCCAATTATCTTCTCAAAAGGTCTCGAGATTTTGCTCAAGTACACAAAAGAAAATTGGACAAAAAAACCGTGGAGGAAGCATTAACCCTTCTCGGAATTGATAAGGAGGGTCTTTCCCATTCTGATAGGCAAATTCTTGAAACCCTGATACACAAATTCGCGGGCGGACCTGTTGGACTAAACACCTTGGCGGCCGCACTCTCGGAAGAAGAGGCGACGATAGAAGAGTTCAATGAGCCGTATTTGATTCAAATCGGTTTTTTGGAAAGAACACCACGAGGTCGCACGGTTACGCGGTTGGGATATAAACATTCCGGCGTTAATGCCAAGAAAACAAACCCTCAGGAAAAGTTGCTGTAAAAAGCGGGATTAGGTTAATAAAAAATATTATGTCCGGTCATAACAAGTGGTCAAAAATAAAAAGACAGAAAGAGAAAACTGACGCTCAAAAGAGCAAAATTTTTGGCAAGCTGGTCAGAATGATATCCGTGGAAGCGAAAAAAAGCTCCGGCAACATTGACTCTCCCGCATTAAGGTCCGCCATTGAAAAAGCTCGCAGTATGAATGTGCCAAACGACAGCATAGACAGAGCCATAAAGAAAGCGGGCGACGGAACGGACAATATGGAAAAAATAGTTTATGAAGCTTACGGGCCCGGCGGTGTTGCAATTATAATTGAAGCCCTGACCTCAAACCGCAACAAAGCTGCACAGGAAATTAAACACATTCTATCAAAACACGACCTGTCTTTAGCAACTATGGGTTCTGCTACATGGGCATTTGAAAATACCTCGGATGGTTGGCAAGCTAAAACATCAATTGATATTTCCGAAAATGATACGAATATTTTAGAAAACCTGATTGATGAGCTAGAAGAAAATGACGAGGTTCAAGAAGTGTTTACAAACGCGCTGTGACAGAAAAATCAAAACACAAAAAAACCTATCATCGTATTCTGGGAATTGACCCGGGATATGAACGAGTTGGTTTAGCGGTTTTGGAAAAGGATGACTCGGGGAAAGAGGTGGTTTTATTTTCTGAATGTTTTAAAACAAAAAAAGATTTTTCTCATGGGGATAGGTTGGCCAAAATCGGAGCGGAAATGCGTAGGGTTATTGATGAATTCAAACCAAGTGCTGTTTCTATAGAAAAGTTATTCTTTAACACAAATCAGAAAACGGCTTTTTTGGTATCAGAGGCCCGTGGAGTCATTTTGTATGAAGCGTCTCTCTGTAACATCAAAATATTTGAATTTACCCCCTTAGAAATAAAGGTCGCGGTAACCGGATATGGCAGAGCCGACAAAAGACAGGTTATAAAAATGGTGAACGCGCTGGTGCCAATGAATAAAAGGGGGATGGAAGATGATGAATATGACGCCATTGCGACCGCTATTACTTGTATGGCGGTCTCAAAATGATTGGGTTAATTATCCACAGAGGGGACTATGCGTCCTTGCAAAAAGAAATGTATCTGATACAAATATAAAATCCCAAAATCGCACAAGAGCGCAAGGGGTGTTATAAATAAGACATTATAATAAAAATGGAAAGAGACGAGATAACTAACGATGATTTGGATCCGAGAGAAGATGATGATGAAATTTTAGCTGGTGAGGAAGAGGATGTAGATGATGATGAGGAAGAGGATGTAGATGATGATAGTTTATAAATAACAAAACACCCCGCACGGGGTGTTTTGTTATTCTATTATAATCTTCACAAAGCGTTTTTTTCCTATTCTCAATGTGCCGCCTGAATCAACCACCCTGTTATAGTCTCCGATTATTTCGCCAGACTCAAGAAATTCTATCGCTTTGCCGTCTAGCAGTCTTTTAAATTCGTTCTTTGAGGCGACAACCCCACCGTTTACCAAAGCATCAACAAGAGTGGTTCCTGTTTTTGTTTTTATTTCTTTTGTGTTGTCCGGAATTTCTTTTTTACTGAATGTTTTTATGAAATTTTTTTCTGCGTCAGTGGCGAGTTTTTTGCCGTGATAAATTTCGACAATTTCTCTGGCTAATCGTTTTTTTATATTCATGGGATTTTCTTTTCCTTTTTTTAGAACATCTTCCAGTTTTTTTATTTCAACCAGCGGGGAGTAAGTACACAGGGTAAAGTAATTTACAATTGATGTGTCTGGTATGGACATTACCTTTCCGTACATATCATCAGGACTGTCTGTTATGGCAATGTAATTATTTAAGCTTTTACTCATTTTCTCCTTTCCATCCAATCCCTCTAAAATATCAAAAGACAATACCGCTTGTGGTTTTTGTTTGGACAAACGCATTATGTCGCGACCGATGAGCATATTGAAGGTTTGGTCTGTGCCGCCCACCTCAAGGTCGCACGCTCCGTAAACTCTTTCCAGAATCGAAGAGTCCAACCCCTGCAAAATGGGGTATATCATTTCGTGCATATATAATTCTTCTCCCGCCCTTATTCTCTCTTGGAACATATCTCTATTAATAAGACGGGAATGTGTTATAAACCGTAGAGTACTGATGAATGTTCTTGGTGTTACATCGTGGATTTGGTTTTTGTTGAGGTGTGTTTTTTGCATTCTTGTGCTGTCATAAACGGCCGTTTTGGCGAAAAAAGAGTTGGGTGCGAATGTTACACTCGCTTTGGTCATGTTGTCTGTGTAAGTAACGGGCGTTGAAACCAAAAGGTCGGATATGCTCAAAAACCAGTCGGAGTTCCTTATCCAAGAAAAAACATCCGGCGTTGTTTTGAGAATTTTACCGACCTGGTCAAGATACGTTTTCATATTAAACTCTATTTCCTTTTGACTAATTTCCGGCCTTACTTTACTGTTACCGGTCGGGTCGCCTATAAGCGACGTAAAGTCACCTATCAGAAAAACCACCTTGCATCCCATGTCCTGAAACTGTCTTAGTTTGCGCAAAATTACCGCGTGACCAATGTGAATGTCTGGCCGCGTGGGATCCACCCCAAACTTGATTACTACCGCCTTGGGGTTCGTTTCCAGTTTTTTTTGAAATTCCCCTTCCGGGTCTATAAACTCCCTTATTCCTCTTTTTAAGAGGTCGGGTGAGTTTGTATCAATTTTGTTATTAATCTCGCTTTTCATAAGACCAATCTATCACATTTTATATACTTGAGAAAATTAAAAACCCCTTGTGCTATTATATGAACCTGTATGGAACACAAACCCTTTAAAATCGCAAGACAAAGAAAAAGAAAGAGAGAGAATCTTATAATGCTCGGTTTAGCGATATCGCTTTTTGTTGGAGGCGGTTTTTTTGTGTGGGCTTCCACATTACAAATTCCGGATTTAAACTCTTTTGGACAAAGGAGGGTGTTTGAATCTACAAAAATCTATGACAGGACCGGCGAAATTCTTCTTTACGATGTAAACCAGGACATAAAACGCACGTCCATTCCTTTTGAAAACATATCAAGAAATGTAAAAAACGCCGCAATAGCCATAGAAGACAAAGGATTCTACTCACACGGCGGTGTTGAATTAAAGTCTCTAATCCGCGCCGTTTTGGTCAACACAAGTTCGTTAGAGTTTAGCCAGGGCGGTTCAACCATAACCCAACAGGTTGTTAAAAACTCCCTGCTTACAAATGAAAAAAAAATATCAAGAAAAATAAAGGAGTGGGTTTTGGCTATAAAACTTGAGGGGGTTTTGACAAAAGATCAAATCCTTGCCACCTACCTAAATGAAATCCCTTATGGTGGCGCGGTTTACGGAATAGAGGAGGCGAGTAAAACGTTTTTTGGAAAGACGGCAACAGAGCTCACTTTAGCCGAGTCTGCATACCTCGCCTCTCTGCCAAAAGCTCCAACATTTTATTCGCCATACGGAGTCAACAGAGACGCTCTTGAAAACAGAAAGAATCTCGTTCTCAAAGAAATGTTAAATAATGGTTTTATTACGGATAAAGAATATCAAACCGCGTTAAAGGAGGTTGTTTCGTTCAAACCAAGAGAGGTTTCCGGCATCAAGGCCCCGCATTTTGTTTTTTTTGTTTTAGATTATTTAGAAAAAAAATATGGAGTGGATATGATTAAGACCGGAGGGTTGCAGGTCAAGACCACTTTGGATTATGGTTTGGAGCAAAAAGGTGAGGAGATTGCCCGAAAAAACGCTTTGACAAATAAAGATAAATTTAATGCGGAGAACGCGGCCTTTACGGCAATTGATCCTAAAACGGGACAAATTTTGGTTATGGTTGGCTCTAGAGATTATTTTGATAAAGAAATTGACGGAAACTTCAACATAGCAACTTCTCCCAATCGCCAGCCCGGTTCTACATTTAAACCTTTCGTTTATTCTCAAGCTTTTATAAAAGGATATACTCCAGAAACCGTCCTTTTTGATGTTAGAACTCAATTTTCAACCAACTGCGCGGCAGACAACTTAACAAGTGAAAACGGGTGCTATTCTCCAAACAATTATGATTTAAATTTTCACGGACCGATTACTTTTCGTGACGCTCTGGCGCAATCTGTAAACATTCCGTCGGTTAAGGTTATGTATCTTGCCGGAATTGGAGATTCTTTGAGCTTGGCAAGAAATATGGGGATAACCACGCTAAAAAATTCAAATCAGTATGGCCTAACCTTGGTTTTGGGTGGTGGAGAAGTTTCTCTTTTGGAAATGACGAGTGCTTATGGGATATTTGCCAATCAGGGTGTAAAAAACTCGTACACGGCGGTGCTTGAGGTTGTTGATAAAAATGGAAAAATTTTGGAAAGTTACAAAAACAATCCGACACAAGTACTGGACAGAGAGGTTGCTGGAAAAATTTCCGATATTCTTTCGGACAATGTCGCTAGAGCTCCCGCCTTTGGTCAAAGTTCTCAACTTTATTTTCCAAACAGAGATGTCGCGGTTAAAACAGGGACCACTAATGATTTTAGAGACGCCTGGATAATCGGATACACGCCCAGTTTGGTCCTTGGGGCTTGGGCGGGGAACAACGACAACTCCCCGATGGAAAAAAAAGTGGCGGGTTTTATTGTGGCACCAATGTGGAGAGAGTTTATGGACGAAATTTTAACAACACTGCCGGACGAAAAACTCCCCCACCCTCAAAAAGAAGACTCTTTTGATTTGAAGCCACGATTACGTGGCAAGTGGCAAGGGGGAGCTTCGGTTTTTATTGATAATGTTTCTGGCAAGATAGCTACCGAGCACACACCGAAAGAAACTGTTTCCGAATTTTTGAGTGGTGGGGTACATTCAATTCTGTTTTGGGTAGACAAAAACAACCCTAGGGGGCCGGTTCCATCAAACCCTGAAAATGACCCGCAGTTTTTTCTTTGGGAAGAAGGGGTGGCGCGTTGGCGAAGTCAGACTTCCTATACTCCGACCCCACCCCCAACATTACCGACAGAGTTTGATGATGTCCATGTACCAGGAAACTTTCCGCAAGTAAGAATAATTTCTTCCAATGCCGGTTTGGGTGCTTCCAGAAACGCACCCGTCTCCATATCCATCTCCATTCAATCAAAATACCCCATAAACAAGGTGGAGTACTTCGTAAACGGGGGTTTGGTTGGAGAATCTCAAAACCCGCTCGTTCCTTTTGTTCTTTCCACAGAAGATATTTCTACTTTGCCAGACAACAACTCTCTAAGGGTTGTTGTTACTGATTCTATTTTTAATAGAGGTGAATCAACCACAAACCTTTCTCTGTCCAACTAGCGGATATCTGTTATTTTCCCCTCACCAAACCTTTCAGAAAAAGAGGAGAGGATTTCTGCTTTGTTTACAAATATTTCTGATTTGGGAATTGGGTCGCTCTTTATGAAAGCTGTTTTGTTTTTTATATCTATATCTTTGTTCTCAACAAAAACTCCTGTCTTTTCTTTTATGATATTTTTCAAAACTTCTTTTGGAAGTTCTGTTAAAAATATTTTATCTCTTATTTTTTTAAAAAGGGAAGAAATTTGCTCCATTATTTGTTCATTGGCATAACCAAATAAAGAAACGAGCTATCCGAAACTCCTTTTATTATGAGGGGTTGGCTTGCTCCACCAAAAGAAAAGATTACGGAATCAGAATCAATGGATTGAAAACTATCAACGATGTATTTGTAGTTAAAGTTTATGTTTGTCTCTTCTCCTTTTAAAACAGCTTCTAGTTTGTTGGAGTTTTCTCCTATGTTTGCATTTTTTGTTTTTATTTCAAAAAAATTTTTTTTAGGACTGATATTCAGTGAGATTTGATTAAATTGGTCAGAAAAAATATTGGCTATTTTAAGAGCTTGTATGAGGTCTTGTTTTAGTGTTATGACTTCGGTTTTTGTTTCTTTTGGTATAACTTGTTTGTAGTCTGGAAAATTTCCTTCTATGGTTCTTGAAACGAGGTAGACTCCGTTATATAAAAAAGCTATTTGTGAGTGATCAATTCTTATTGAAATCTCTTTTTCTGAAGATTCTAAAACACGAATTATTTCGGAAACATTTTTAAAGGGTATTAGTGTTGGTGGAATTTCCAATTTTCTTTTTGTATAGACCTTTTTTTCGGCGAGGCGAAATGAGTCAGTAGCAGCAAAAACCAAATCTTCCCCGTCAGAAAAAACCAAAACACTTGATAATTCCGGTTTTATACCCACTGTGGCGGCAGCATACCAAACAGATTTAAATCCATTGAGAATGTCTTGTGATTTAACACTGATTTCTTTTTCTCCCGAAAGTTTTGGTAGGGAAGGAAAGTCATCACTAACCACCGCTTTAACGAGAGATGTTGTGTTTTTTGATGATATGCGAAGATTTCCTTTATCTTCCTCCAAAATTATATTTGTGTCTCCTTGTATATTGGATAGAAGTCCTAAAAAGACGCCCCCCGGGACAGCGACCGTCCCTGGTTCTTTTACCTTAACCGGTATGTTTATTTCAATACCAATATCAAGGTTTGTTGATTTTATTATTAAATTATTATTTTCAGCTACAAAAAGAATACAACCAAGAACAGGCAGTGACATATTTTTACTGGTTATTTTTTCCGCTTTTGAAATAGCACTTATTAGTTTTTCTTTTGTACACTCTAGTTTCATTTCTTTATATAAATATTTATTACTCTTATTAAGGTTGTGGATATGTGAACAACAACGATTAGAACAACAACCGTCTTAATAAAACAACCTTTTGTTTTTCTAAAAACATGTTGATAATTTGTGATGGTTGGGAATAATTTTTATTAAAAACACCAAACAACCTCCCACATCCCCTTTTTATTAACACTGTTTTCATTTTTATTTTATACATTTCCACAACTTCTACACAATGAGAGACCTTAGTTGTCCTATCTCTTGATTGAGGACGGCGTCGTTAAGCAGACAACCTTTTATTTTTTCACAAGAGTGTATGACTGTTGTGTGATCTCTTCCTCCCAACTTTTGTCCAATGGACGGATAAGAAATGCTAAAGTCTTCCCTTAAAATATACATAGCCACTTGCCTAGGTTTGATAATTTCTTTTCTTCTGGTTTTTTCATATATATTTTCTTCGGGAATTTGATAAAAATCAGCCACAATTTTTACCACCTCTTTTACGGAAATAGCTCGCTTTGGTTTTGCGTTTGTCTTAACAAAACTTTTTATTTCATGAAGAGCGAGCTCCCTCCCTTTTAGTTGCGACTGACAAACAATGGAGTTAACAACCCCCTCCAAATCTCTTATGTTCCCGTTTATAACATGAGCCAAATAGTCCAAGGTCTCTTGGGATAGAAAAATTTCACACAAACGCGCCTTATTTTGGAGAATTGCCGCCCTTGATTCGTGGTCTGGAGCTTGAATATCAACGGTCATACCAGCCGCAAAACGCGACTTTAAACGGTCTTCCAAACCAAGGATGAAGTTCGGGTGCTTGTCGGAAGTAAATACCACCTGTTTGTTGTTGTCATAAAGGGTGTTGAATAAATGAAAGAGCTCTTCCTGAGTTTTCTCTTTGTTTGAGAAAAACTGCATATCGTCCATAATTAAAACATCATATTTTCTATACCGCTCCTTAACTTGATTTATTTTTCCGGTTTGAATGGCGCTTGTTATATCAGACGCAAAACGCTCCGATGTAACATAAAGGACTTTTTTGTTTTTGTCCGCCGATTTCATGGCGTTGCCAACAGACTGAACAAGGTGGGTTTTTCCATAACCTGTATTCCCGTAAATAAAAAGTGGATTGTACATAATGCCTGGTTTTTTTATCACAGCTTGTGATGCCGCGTGAGCAAGCTCGTTAAATGGCCCAACAACAAAATTTTCAAATGTATAACGAGGGTTCAGGTTATCTTCTCTGTTGACATAGTGGTCTTGCAGAGGAAGCTCTCTGGTTGGAATCAAAACAGACCCTTTTTGTTTTGATGATTCTTTCAAACGGCCGTCGTCCTTGGAAATCACATACTCAACAGAATGGATTGAGCTCACGATGCCACGCAAGTATTTCAAAATGGGATTGTGATACTTATTCAAAAGCCACTCCTTAACAAAAGCATTTGGTACGCTTAGGTAAACCACACCGTCCTCAAATTTGTTTATATAGGTATCCTTAAACCAAGTGTTGAAACTAGCCTTAGACACGGTCAGCTCTATTTCCACCAATACCCCCTCCCAAAGCTGTTTGTTGTCCATAATTAGTTCCATATTTCTGTAGTAGTGTAGTATATACCTTGTGAGGCAATACGGAAACCAAACGAAAAACTGAATATATGTTAACAACCTGTTGATATGTTGTGCAAATAAAAAATTAGAAATTTTATTGAAAAAAAAATCAAGAGGGGGTAGAATGTACAATCTATGTCACAAACATATCAACCAAAAAAAAGAAAAAGAAAGAAAAGCCACGGTTTTTTAGTAAGAAAAAGAACGGCTGGCGGACGCGCAACCCTAAAAAGAAGAGCCAGAAAAGGAAGAAAAAAACTCTCCGTTTAATTAAAAATGTTAAAAAAAGAAAGAAGGGTTAAGAGAGAGATTTTGTCAAAATCACGGGCACTTTCCAAAACACTCCACACCAAATTTTTTTCTTTAAAATATTTTAAAGAAAACACAAATAAGAGCGCCAAAGCCGCATTTGTTTTGTCAAAAAAAATTTCAACAAAAGCAACCGAAAGAAACAAGCTCAAAAGACAAGCACATAGTGTTCTTGATAAAATTTTTCACAGCATTAAACCTGGGTTTGTTTTGATTTTTTATATGAAAAAAGAAGCCAAAACGGCGAGCTTTGACGAATTATCAAAAGAAATATTTATTTCCCTCAAAAATATAAGAGCTTTAGAAGTAGTAGATTCAAACAACCTCGATAACTAGGTGGTTTGAAAATATAACTTTGTGGGTTATAGTAGTTAGCGTTTATGTCTAATATTTTTCAAACTTTTTTCTTTCGCCCGCTGTATAACGGTCTAATTTTCTTATTCAACACCCTACCATTTTTTGACGCTGGTGTGATCGTTATTTTATTTACCATTTTGGTTAAATTGGCTCTATTCCCACTGTCCAAAAAGTCGGTGGTGGCGCAGATGGAAATGAAAAGCATAGAACCAGACCTGGTGGCCATTAAGGAAAAATACAAAACAAACAAACAAGAGCAAGCGCGAAAAACAATGGAGCTCTATAAAGAAAAAAAGATAAACCCTTTTTCCAGTATTTTTCTTATTCTCATTCAGTTGCCGATAGTTTTTGCTCTTTACTTTATTTTCTTGCGCTCTGGATTACCAGAGATAAATGATAGTTTGTTATATTCTTTCATTTCTCACCCGCCGTCCATCAAGATTATGTTTCTTGGTTTAATAGATATTTCCCAAAAAAGCTACATTCTCGCTTTCTTGGCCGGTGTTTCCAGTTTTCTACAAATAAGATACTCTGTTCCCCCATATAAAAAAACCGACACCTCAAAACGCTCTTTTCAGAGCGATTTGGCAAGAAGTATGAATATTCAAATGAGATATTTCTTCCCCATTATTGTTTTCTTTATTTCGTACAATATTTCCGGCGCAATCGCCCTTTACTGGGTTACAAGCAACCTGTTCACCTTGGGTCAAGAATTTTGGGTTCGTAAAAATTTTAAATCTAAAGAACCGGTTATTGGTCAGAATCAATTGAAAGTGCCCACAGCGTAAAATCTCTTTTGTTTCTGAAGGTTAATAAATCGCTGTTTGGAGAAAGTTGCAGGTCAAAAGCGTCAATGTCTTGGTCGCTTAAATTTTTAATGTCCCCCACTTGTTTCGTTTCTCCCGTATCAAGATTATATTTCCAAATCGAATCGGAAAATGACACGAATCCCAAATACCAATCATCCGGATAATTCCCAGGAGGGGTAGTGCCCGGTACGGCGCAATAGAATATTAAGTTATCACTCTCGTCCCAAACACATTTTTCAGGCAAAGATGTGGGCACTATCGTCTCTACACTGCCGACTTCGGTGGAATAAGCGAATAAACCAAAAGAATTGCCGGTGGTTTCAGAATACAAAACAAAATCTTTGTTTGAAGAAGGCAGGGTTGTTAGACCGGATATTTTTCCAAGAACTCTATCCAAACTTTTTGTTTTTGTATTAAAGAAATAAAGGAAACCCTCGCTTTGTCCGCTTGCTTTTGTGGTGAGAGACACAGTACCCCCCTCCAACCAGCGCGTAACCCAGTCCTTTATGGGAAATTGCCAGACCAAAAGTGGCTTTTCTCCGTTAAAGTTGGAAGTGAAAAACTGAGCGCCGGATTGTTGCGTCGTTTCATAAAATATTTTATCTTTGTTTTTAGAAACGGTCACGCTCGGTATGTTTCGTTCCAAAAACTTCCCCTCAAGAGATTTGAGCCCAAGGTTGTTTGGTGATGTGGTGGCGGTTGAGGTTGAAATTTTGGCAAAAAAACTTTCTATCACAGCGTCTTTTTCGTATCTTAAAATCAAAGACTCGCCTTTTGGTCCCCACAGAACCTCCTCAACTTTCGGTATGGTCGTGTTTGTAATTCTGGTTAAATTTGTTGAGTCACCAGTGGCCTCGTAAACATTGCCCGTTGCTTTTTCCAAAAACCTTATCCGTGTTGTGCTTCCTTCCGTGAATATTGTGGAGCCGGATGAGGGTGATGCTGAAATTTGCCTAAGTTTTGAAAAAGTTTGACCCGGGGCAACGACAAATTCTTCATTTGGCGCTGGTATCGGCAGACCGTTTGGGGAAAAACCGCTATTTCCCGAGGAAGCCCCCGGAGTTCCAAAGGGCGTTTCGCTTCCCACCGAAAGCCCGTTCGGAGCGCTTTCTTTTCCAAGCAAGAAAAACAACAAAATCGCCAAAATTATTATTGAAACCGCAATGCCTATTATTATGTAAATTTTTTTCTTATCCATATTAGTAGCATACATGCCAATGATCTCCTCCTGGAGCTTCATCAACATAAATTTTTCCGTTAACAATATATTTCGTTCCCGGAGCACAACTGAATGCAGAAGCTGGGCCGTTTTGTTTTATATAGGAATCAAAACTAGGATCACCCATTCTAAAATCAACAACCGTGCCGTTTGGTTTATGACCCGTTGGATTACATTTTATGTCTAGAACACATTCCGGCGGCGTAGGTTTCCCACCCTTAGTCTTGCCATGAAGCCAATACTCTGTTCCTCCTGTAATAACAATTTTGCACTCCGGTAAGTTGTTTTTGGCGGCAAATGCGTCACATCTGGTCTTCACACCCTTAATAGCGTTAATTGTTGCATCGTATAAACCGAAAACACTTGTGCAGTCTTGTTGTCCAATATCTAAACACGGACCGTTTTGTTTTACCGCGACGGGATTTAAACCCGCGGCCAATTTATTCCTTTCTATGCTGTCATCGCACCAAGTGCGACCCGGTATACTATTTTCTGCCGTGCAAAAAGCAAGAACCCCGGCTCGACTTGGTGTGGGTGCCGGGGCGGACGGCGCTTGTTTAATGGATTGATATTTACCCAAATCAAAACTCAATAACCCCGGGTTAATTGTATTCAATATAATAAAAGCCCCAATTGCCAGAAGAAACCCCCACAATGCGTTTTGTATTTTCTCTTTACCCTCCTCTTTCCCGCTTATGGCGTCGGTTGAAAGGTATTGAACACCACCCACCACCATCATAAGAACCGCCAAAATCCCCGCTATGGCTATGGAAAGCTTGAAGACCGCCGGTATGTAAGAAGAAACTCCAACCTTACAATTCGGGTCATTTACAGGATCGCTCGTATTACAGTTGGTACCCACGGTTGTACCCGGCAGAGGGGCGAGAGGAGTATATTGGAGTTGCGCAAAAACAGTGGCTGAAAGGGAAAAAATGGCAGAAATTACAAGAGTCACCGTTACAATACCCATTGTTTTTTTAAAAAATTCAG
>PFXE01000007.1 GCA_002791475.1 Candidatus Zambryskibacteria bacterium CG_4_9_14_3_um_filter_40_16
TCATCAAAAGCTATTGGCCTGTCAAATTTTAAGCCAAATCAATGGCCCCAGATAAATTTCTGAGGCTGCCTGTCTTTCTCGTCCATTCTCACTAGTTCGTGTGGAAAGAAGCGGAGTAGAAACGCCCTTCGTTGTTGTGGAAACTTTGTTTTCTTTCCTTCATCTTTTTCGTTAGGACTTTCCTCTTTTTCGCCAGTCTGCTGTGTCACAATGAAAAAACATTCAAACCTTTATTCAAACTAAAGGCCGTACGATAACCCGTGGGGTTTTCGTTTAAAACACACCAACCTAGTTCTATTTTATATATTCCATTCCCGCATTACTTATTACACCAAATAACTACGACCGTGTAATTTTAGTGTATGTAGGATTATTTAAAATTTATTTATTATTTATAATAAATGGCCGATTCTAAGGTTAAACCTTAGATACATTTTACTGGCGACTTTCTATTATAGTTTGAGCCACATTAGCGGGGACGATAGCATAGTGGTCAAATTCCATTGTGGAACTTCCTCTACCTTCCGTCATTGACCGCAAATTTGTTACATATCCAAACATTTCAGAGAGTGGGACGAGCGCGCTAATAACTTTGAGTTCCCCTCTTTCTTCCATTCCTTCAATCTGGCCTCGCTTTGAAGATAAATTTCCCGTAATGTCTCCCATAAATTTTTCCGGTACAATTACCTCTACCTTCATAACAGGTTCAAGAATAACGGGCTTTGCTTTTCTGGCTGATTCTTGAAGCGCTTGAGAAGCTGCTATTTTGTAGGCAATTTCAGAAGAATCAACATCGTGATATGAACCGAAAATGAGTTCAACAGAAATATCGGTAAGTTTGTATCCCGCCACCACACCTCTCTCCATACCCTCACGCACCCCTTTCTCTACGGCTGGAATAAATTCTTGGGGTATAACGCCTCCTTTGATGGAATCAATGAATTCAAATCCCGACTCACGATGAGCGTTCTTTGGCACTTTTTCTTCTGGGTCATATTTGGGTAGTGGTTTGATTTTTATTTTTACGTGTCCGTATTGTCCTTTACCACCGGACTGTTTGATGTATTTTGTTTCTGTTTCCGCTTCGGCAGTTATTGTTTCTTTGTAAGCAACTTGCGGTTTCCCGACATTCGCCTCAACGCTGAATTCCCTCTTCATCCTGTCTACAAGAATTTCCAAATGCAATTCACCCATTCCCATAATAACGGTTTCTCCCGTTTCTCCATCACTTTTTATCTTAAATGTAGGATCTTCATCGGAAAGACGTTTCAAAGCCAAGCCCATCTTTTCTTGGTCGGCTTTTGTCTTTGGCTCAATACGAAGCGATATGACTGGCTCTGGGAATTTAATTTGGTCAAGAATTATTGGATGATTTTCATCAGAGAAAGTGTGTGATGTCTTGGCATTTTTCAAACCAACCGCAGCAGCTATTTCTCCAGCATAAACCTTTTTTACCTCTTCTCTTTGGTCAGCTTGTAATCTTACTATTCTACCGAGACGTTCTTTTTCTCCTGTGGTTGAGTTGTAAAGATATGTTCCAGATTCTATGGTACCAGAATAAACTCTAAAGAATGTCAGCTGTCCCACAAACGGGTCAGCTTGAAGTTTGAAGGCCAAAGCGGAAAAGGGCTCTTCGTCAGACGCATGCCTTTCCACCTCTTCACCAGTATTTGGGTCTATCCCTACGATTGCGGGCACATCCAAAGGAGATGGAAGGAGGTCTACCACTGCGTCAAGAACCAATTGCACACCTTTGTTTTTCAAGGCAGAACCGCAAAGAACGGGGAAAATTTTGTTTTGTATGGTTGCAGATCTAAGTGCCTTCTTAAGTTCTTCAACGGAAATTTCATTTCCTTCAAGATATTTTTGCGTCAATTCATCATCACTCTCTGCGATCTTTTCAACCAATTCATGATGGTATTTTTCCGCATCAGCTTTCAAATTTTCCGGAATATCTTTTTCTACAATATCTTCACCGAGTTTGCCTTCAAAATAGTACGCTCTCATTTTAAGCAAATCCACTACTCCTTCGTGGCTACCCTCTTCGCCAATGGGTATCTGAAGTCTCAATGCGTTTTTGGAAAGTCTGTTTAAAATTGATTTAAACGACCTTTCAAATGACGCACCGGTTCTATCCAGTTTGTTTACAAAACAAACCCTTGGGACATTCGCTTCCTCGGCGTATCTCCAGTTTGTTTCACTTTGTGGCTCAACACCTGCCACTCCGTCAAAGACAACCACGGCTCCATCCAACACCCTAAGCGACCGTTTGACTTCCACAGTAAAATCAATGTGTCCAGGGGTATCAATAATATTAAAACGGTACTTGTTCTCTTTTTTTGTTCTATCATCAAGAGGCAGATAAGTTGGCCCCCAAAAACAAGTGATAGCTGCCGCAGTGATTGTAATACCGCGCTCTCTTTCCTGCTCCATCCAGTCAGTTGTGGTTTCTCCCTCGTGTACCTCTCCTATTTTGTGTTGAGAACCGGTGTAATACAAAACACGCTCGGAAGTGGTTGTCTTTCCGGCATCAATGTGCGCAATGATTCCAAAATTTCTTACTCGCTCTAAGGGGTAGTCTCTTTCCATAAATTTAAATTCGCAACTTACCAAGCAAAATGAGCAAATGCCTTGTTAGCATCCGCCATTTTGTGTGTATTTTCCCTTTTCTTTACCGCGTCTCCCTCGTTTTTTGAAGCGGCCATTATCTCTTCGGCCAATCTCTTGTGCATTGGTAATCCTTTTTTTGATTTAGCGGCTTCTATTATCCAGCGCATACCCAAAAATAATCTTCTTTCTGGCCGCACTTCTCTTGGAATCTGGTAATTAGCCCCTCCGACACGACGAGAACGAACCTCCATCGTTGGTGAAACATTTTTCAAAGCCGTTTCTAGCACCTCAATCGGGTCTTTGCTTTTTTCTTTTATTATATCAATGGCTCCATAAACAATTTTACGCGCGGTATTTTTTTTACCGCTACCCATTACATAATTGACCATTTTTTCCACCTTAACTGAATTATAAATAGAGTCAGCCGTGACTATGTTTCTATTTTTTACTTTTCTTCTCATTGCTTAAATAATTAAATTAAAAATGTTTGATTTACTGATTTACTTGGTCCTCTTCGTTCCATACTGACTTCTTCCCTTTCTTCTTTTTTCAACTCCTTGAGCATCCAACACGCCACGCACCACGGAATATCTCAAACCGACATCTTTTACCCTCCCGCCTTTAAGCAACACGACCGAGTGCTCTTGTAGATTGTGTCCCATTCCGGGAATATAAGCCGTAACCTCCATACCGTTGGTAAGTCTTACCCTTGCGATTTTACGAATGGCAGAGTTTGGTTTCTTGGGAGTTTTGGTCGTAACTTTTATTGCCACACCCCTCTTAAATGGGGAGTTGTAAAAAGTCGGTCTGTTTTTATTGGTATTAAAACCACGAGTAAGAGCGACAGATTTTGATTTTCTGCTTATTTTTTTTCTCTTATTTTTTATTAATTGATTTATTCTAGTCACCTTATTATTAGAGACTTTTACACGGACGCCATAGTAACATACTGTTTAATTTATTCAAGAGAGCTAATATTATCTAAACTACGCCGGTAATGAGTGAGAAAACCCAAAAGACTATTGGAAGAACCAGTCTCCAAAGGAAAAATATGAAGACTATTATCAGAAACAAAGAGTATCTTTCAATGGTGTGGCGAAGTTCAATCATGCGAAGAGGCAAAATTGAAAAAAGAATTTTAGAGCCATCCAACGGAGGAATGGGTATCAAATTAAAAATAGCCAAAATAATATTTATAAATACAACAATTTGAGAAATCACGACGAATGATTCGGGGAGAAAACCGGATGGCCCAAGAAATCTTAGAGCAAGACCAAAAACCAGAGCGATAAAAATATTGGCCAACGGCCCGGCGGCAGCAACAATCGCCTCACCCCAGCGCTGATTGCGAAGATTGTACGGGTTAAATGGGACCGGCTTGGCCCAACCAATAATAAAACCTCCCGCAAGATAGGTCAGAGTGGGTACTATAATTGAGCCGAAGAGTTCAAGGTGAACCAATGGATTTAATGTCAGCCGACCTTGATACTCGGCCGTTCTGTCTCCCAAAAAGAAAGCCGCATAACCGTGCGCCACCTCGTGAATAACAACGGAGAGAATTAAAATTGCGATTTGAAAAAATAAATCCATCGTTCCCTTATCCTAGCATAAATCACACCCACCATGCTTGTTTCTTGCAAAAACATTATATATTGTGTTAATATCGTACTCCATTGAGTTTATTTTAAATCAAAATATTTTTATGAAAGTTTGCCCAATTACAAAAAAAAGTTCTCAAGTCGGAGGCGGCTATAGCAATCGCACTCGTGCGACACAATTTAACCCTACAGGAAAAACTCGCAAGTATGCCAACCTTCAAAAGAAAAGGATATATGTCCCTGAACTTAAAAAAACTATCGTGGTAACCATTTCAACAAAGGGTCTTAAAACTATACAGAAAATCGGAGCATACAAGACGCTCAAAAAAGCGGGAGTAATCAAATAACGATTTTAGATTTTTAATTTTCAATAAAGAGAGCGCGGACAAAAAACACCCCTCACTTGCGCCAAATTTTTTGACCATCGGAAAAAATATCTATGGTTCCAAATTCAATAGTGCTAAATACCTCGCTATCGTAAGCCGCCAATCTGTCCAGAGTATCTTTGTGCGGATGACCGTACTGGTTGTTTTTGCCTGCCGAGATTATCACAATACTGGGATTAACCGCAGAAAGAAGAGGGTCGCCCGTTGAAGTGCGAGAACCGTGATGCCCGGCTTTCAGAACCTGGCATTTCATATTTTCTCCATAGAGTGACACTAGGTAGTTTTCAATTTTTTGAGGCGAATCGCCTGTTAACAAAAAACAGGAGTTGCCATAAATATATCTAGCTACAATGGACGCGTCGTTTGTATCCAAACCAGAAACATCTCTGTCCGGAAAAAGAATTTCTAAATAGGATCCGTCACCTAAGCCAATAGTTTGACCCGTTCTGGCAAAAATATTGTTTATTTTTTTCTTATTAAGAATCCTACGCAATTCATCATCAACGGAATTGTCAGACTCAACTCCCGGCTCAATAAAATTTTCCACACGATATCTACTCAAAACTTCCGGAAGTCCGCCTATATGATCTCTGTCTGGATGTGTTTCAATGACTACATCAATGGATTTGTCAAAAAATGGCATAACTTTGGAAAGGCGATTTAAAACAATCCTATTTGGACCGCCGTCAATCAAAATTTGGTTACCGTTGCGACCTTGTATTAAAATCGCGTCACCTTGCCCTATATCAAGGAAAGAAACTTTTACAAAAGTGTTGGGTTGGATCCCAAAGAAAATTATCCAGACGATAATGTTGGTAAAGACAAGCAGAGAAAACAGACTGACAACCAAATTTTTCTTTAAAAAAGACATTTATGAAAAATATACAATAATGTTATATTATAATAATAATTATTACTAACCTTGTTGTATTTATGAAAAAATTTGAAGAAAGAAAATTTAACATCCCTCGACTCAAAGGCATATCAGAAAAAAATATAGAAGAACACCTAAAACTCTATTCCGGGTATGTAAAAAACACAAATTCTATACTGGAAAAAATTCCGGAATATAGGAAGTATGCAACAGAAGACGCTTTTGCGCCTTATGTAGTTGGTGAGCTCGGTCGTCGTTTTAGTTTTGAATACAACGGCATGCGTAATCACGAGGTATATTTCTCGTCCTTTGAAGAAGGTTCGAGGCCTCTATCCGAAAAATCAGAATTGAGAAAGGTGGTTGAGAAAGAGTGGGGGTCATTTGACTCGTGGCAGAATGAATTTAAGACACAAGCCACATCCACGAGGGGTGTCGGTTGGCAAACTCTTTGGTATGACCCTAAAAATGATAGACTTTTGAACTCGTGGATAGACGAACAACACTTTGGTCTGTTGAACGGTTGTGCGATGATACTTGGTCTGGATATGTGGGAACACGCTTTCGTAGCAGATTACCAACCGTCAGGTAAAAAACAATATGTGGAAGATTTTTTTGCCAATCTTAATTGGGATGTAATTGAGGAAAATTTTAAAATAGCTTCCAATTAGTTCTTACCGCCCGCGACTCGTACCGATTTAAAAAATCTATGTCATGTCCTTTTCTTTTAAAATATTTAAATTAAAATCGTTGCCGTTTTTTACGTACTTCCAAAATACAAAACCGTATAGAACGTAAACGACCGCCATTAGAGAAAATGGAAAATTGGAGATTTTTATTGAAGCTAGTGGCAAAGACCCGAATAATTCAACCACTTTTATGATATAGAAAAGAATAATTTGTGAAATTGCTGAAAACGGAAAAGCGACTGTGTGCGAAACGAAGCCAAGCACCCCGGATATGAATCCAAAGAACATCACCAAAGGAACGAGGGGCAAAACAAGAAGGTTTACAAAAACCCCGACCAAAGACAGTTGCCCCGTTTGATAAAGAAGGAGAGGAAGAACAAATAACTGTGTAGATATGGTGGCAGACACTATTGTTCGCAAACCCAAACGCTTCGGAATAAAATTCAATTTATCTTCAAAAAATGGGGCTACCCAAATTAGAGCCGCGGTCGCAAGAAATGAGAGTTGGAATCCGAAATCAAAAACCAATATTTTTGGATTCCAAACAATCATCAAGAAACCCGCGAACACAAGCGCGCGAGTGATGTCATAGCGACGATGCAAAACATTGGCAAGCAGAGCCAAAACGCCCATAAGAGAAGCTCTGATAACCGAGGGTTCTGCGCCAACCATTATTGCAAATAGAGCTATGCCGATGATGCTGGCCCAAAGTGCTCTCCTACGAGGAATAAAAAATAACAACCCCATCATAAACTGAGCGACAATGGTTATGTTGTATCCGGAGAGTACGACAATGTGAATAATAGAGGTTTGTCTAAGTTTTTCTTCCAAATCTTTTCCCAACGCCCCCTTGACACCCAGAACTATTCCGCCGAGAAGCCCTGATTCTGGTTCAGAAATATTTCTATTAAAATTATCTATAATTTTGTTTTTAAATCCAAACAGGGCTTCTTTGGTTTTGTTGCCCTCCCCTTGCGCCAATATCTCAATTTTAGCAAAAGATAGAATAAAACGAATATCGTCTTTGCTTAAATATTTTTTGTAATCAAATTCCCTTCCCGCATCTGTAAGAAATGTTTTTGGTTCATCAACACGCCCTTCCGCTTTTATACGATCACCATAAACCGCCTTTGGGTATAGGTCCGCTCGGACTAAAATTTTTTCTCCAGTATTATAAAATTCGTTTGAGTTTATTTTTTCAATCTCAACAATCAACTGTGTGTACGATTCTTCGCTCTCCGGCTCTTTTACTATCAATCCTTCAATCAATGCTTTTCCGCCGACTAACTCATTTAGACTAGACGGAGTATGGTGGTCTTTGATCTGAAACCTTAAAATACCAAGAGAAACAGCGAATATAATAAGCGGTATAAGAATAAGTTGTGATTTTAAATTCTCATCTTTTATGGCAACAAATAAATAAAGAATTAAAACAACAACCACAAAAATTAGAAAAACCGTAGTGTTTATGGAAAAATTTAAAAAAGACGAAAGAAGGACCCCTAATACAAATCCGAATATAATTACAAAAAATTTATTGTCCTTTAAAGAGGTGAATCTTGTTGTAAGTGTGCCACGAGCCATTGCTACATAAGCATTGAGCTTTTGTAAGTATTTGAACCTTTTTTCTTGCTCCATAATTTTAAGCTTCTACTTAAAATGTGATTATGATTTCTAGTTGGCCCATTGAGCTTTGATATTTTCTTCGTCATCTAAGGAATGGGATTTCTTAAACCTTGCTCCTGATTTTCCTTTTACTCTTTTTTCGCAATCCGCCCAAGTTCTGTGAGTTTTAATGATTCCGCCAACCAAACTAACATACGAGTACGCAATTCCTTTTTTTGTTCTTGGCTTTCTGTCGGTTGATATGCCCGATTGACTCGGTACAGACAAATCTATTCTATAATTCTGCAGAATACCATAATAGAGTTTTGGTCCCCTGCCAAGGGCAAATGATGTCGCAATATCATCACAACGCTCGTTGCCCCTAACCCCGGTATGCCCTTTCACCAACTTCCAGTTTATTTGAAATTCTGGTAATAATTTCCCCAATTTCACCCAAAGATCTTTATTTAAAACCTCTTTTTTGTTCGCTGTTTTCCATCCGGATTTTTGCCAACTGTGTATCCAGGTGGTAGCCCCCTTGAGAACATAAGAAGAGTCTGTGTTGAGATGAATAAGGAATGAGGAATGAGAAATAGCGATTTTTTTGGATACAAACTCCAAAGCTTTTATCACGGCCGTGAGCTCCATACGGTTATTTGTTGTCTTTATTTCCCGTCCTCCGAGCTCCTGAACCCATTCATCATTCATCATTCGTTTTTCATCATTCACAATCATTGTTTTTCCTGCAGGAAAAACAATGATTGTTCCCCATCCGCCTCTCCCCGGATTCCCCCGTGACGCTCCGTCAGTAAATATTTTTATTTGCTTTTTCATACTGTTCATACTATATGATATCCACTATCCTCAACCTAAGTTCCAGGTAGGATCGAAAAGTGGAGTTTTCAATGGATGCAATCAAGTTTATGGGAACACCCTCTTTGGGGGTTTTACTGAACTTTTCCGGACTGGAAAAAAAACTTATAGCTTTTATTTTATTGCCATTTGAGTTTTCAAAAACAATTTCCATATGATTTTTTTCTTTGCCAAATTGTTTTAGGATCTTTGGAATTACACCCCTCAGAAGAAAGGTGGGCTTTGGGTTACCAACACCAAACGGGGAAAATTTAGCGATTTGATTGTAAAAATTCCAATTTATGTCATCAAGAACAATGGCATCATCAATATATTCCGATTTACTATCAAAGGTTGAAGTATCTTCACTTTTTTTCATTTTATCGAAAGCAACATTTAGATCCAACTCCAAAGTGTGAACCTTGTTTCTTTCTACAGAAAAACCTCCCGCCATTTTGTGACCTCCAAATTGAGAGAACGAATTCTCCGCTATCCCCATCAAAGAAAAAACGTTTGTTTTACCCTCTGAACGGCACGACCCCTTAAGTTCATTGTCGCCATTCCTTCCCCAAAGAAAAATGGGTTTACCGATATCATCCATAATGCTATTAGCGGCCAAACCGAGAAGAGATGGCTTCCAGTTAGGATTACCCAAAACAACAATGTTGGACAATTCTCCGCGTTTTTCTAGCTGTTTTTTTATTTCTTTCACCATACTCGCGACCACTCCCTTTCTCTCATCGTTTATTTTATTTAAGTGATCACTCAATACATCGGCTTCTGCCTCATCTTTGGTCGCCAGAAGTTTAAAAGCATCCATGGGATGATCCATGCGCGAAGCGGCATTAATTCTTGGAGCAAGAGAAAATGTGATATCGTCTTCGCGCAAATTTTTCTGCAATACCCCCAACTTTTTCCACAACTTTTGTAGCCCCGGTCGTGGTGATTTTTGTAAAACCTTAAGCCCGAAAAAAGATAGGGCCCTATTTTCATCCACCAAAGGAACCATATCGGAGAGCGTCGCTACTCCGACTAAATCTAGAAACCATTTTTCCCTTCCGTCTTTAAAATCAAAATCTCCCTTAGACAGAACCGCTTGAATGAGCTTGAAAACAACCCCCGCTCCGCAAAGACCATCAAACGGATATCCGCCCTGCGGATGTTTGGGGTTAATAAGCGCCAAAGCTTCCGGTAATTTACCATTCAGTTCGTGGTGATCGGTGATTACAACATCCATTCCAAGACTGTTTGCCAGCTTTACCTGTTCATAATCCGCTGTTCCGCAATCTACCGTTATGATAAGCTCGGTCTTACCTTTCGCCAAAGATTCTATCGCATCCATGTGTAAACCATAACCCTCCAGATGCCGATGGGGAATATAGTTTTCAACCTCTCTGTGTCCAAGCGCCTCAATAAATTCTCGCAGGATAACCGCCCCCGGAATTCCGTCAGCGTCATAGTCGCTATATATAACAATCTTTTCCTTTTTCTCTATCGCTTTTAGCAACCTTTCTACCGCTTTATCCATTTCATAAAGAAGAAACGGGTCATGCAGATCTAGGTTGTAATCGGGGTTAAAAAAACGTTCTGCTTCTTCAACATTATCAATATTTCTATGAAATAGAAGTTTGCGAGTAAGAGTGGGGTAGGGAGTCAGGATTTTGTCTATCTCTTGGGGTATTTCTTCTCTTAGCCGATATTCTTTCGTCATTATAGAAAACATTGTATCACCCCGAAAGAATTTCTTATAAGAAAATAGATGGTATAATATCGTCTAGTTAGGGTTTATTTCCTGTTAGCTCAATGAATAAAGATAAAAATTCCAACGGGGCAGGTGGTTCAATAAATGACTGCGTATTTTGTAAAATAGCTGACAAAAAAATACCGAGTAATTTAGTTTTTGAAGACGAGCACAGTATGGCTTTTTTGGATATCAATCCTGTTCAAATGGGGCACACACTAATAATCCCCAAGAATCATCATCCCCAAATGACGGATGTGCCAGAAGATTTACTGGCGCGACTTTTTAGAACTGCGAAGATGATAATGCCACGTCTCAAAAAAGCAATGGGTTCTGATTTTGTTGTTTTGACTATTGTAGGAACCGATATTGATCATTTTCATATACACCTTATTCCGAGATTCAAGAACGATGGGATACCGACGTTTCCTCCAACAAAAAAATACGGAAGTACCGAGGAAATGAAAACTGTTGAAGAAAAAATCCGTAAAGAGTTGTGACTATTATTAATTCCTTAATATATCATATATGATACATTAAGGAATGTTATTTTGTATACAAAAATTTCCAACGCCCTCTCCCCACTTTTGGAGGTAGTCCCATCCTTATTATCTTTTCAAACAAATCCCAAGTCATTTCATCAGATAGTTTTAGACTTCTTATCGCATGTGAATATTTTCCAATATTCTTATTCAGCGACATTCTGTAAATCGTGGCCGGACTCATAAGCAAAACTTCAGCTATGTAAGAGGGTGGAAGGTTTTTAGACAAGAGGTACACAACAGCGAATCTCTTTGCAAACATTATTTTTTCAGTTGGGGTTAGGAAGTCCTCAAAAAAAGAAACCGCGGTTCCTTTTTTACTTGCACCTTCTAACTTTGACATAAAATGGCCGTATATTTTCTGCAAATAATCTTTGTGTAATTTTTTTGATGATATGTGTGGCATTTTTAGAAATATACTATATTTATTAGTATATCATATATGATACATTAAGAAGCTGTGGGTGAGAAAACACACTCTATTTACCGTTATTCAAAGCTTCAATCCCAGGCAATGTTTCGTTTGCAAGGAAATCAAGCATTGCTCCACCGCCTGTTGATACAAAAGTAAATTCTCTTTCAATACCGAGAGAAGCTATTGACGCTACAGTATCACCTCCTCCAACAATTGATTTTGCGGAACTTTTGGCTATTTTTTTTGCCAGAGAAAATGTCGCTTTTTTAAAACCATTCTCATAGTTACCGAGGGGTCCGTTCCAAAGAATAAATTTTGACTTGCTGATATTAGAGTTAAGATTCTCTATAGATTTTACTCCGACATCAGCTATCACATCACCATCCCGCACATCTTCTGACTGTTTAATTGATACCATTTCGCCATTTTTGACAACAAGATCAATCGGTAATATCAATTTTTTATTAAGGAAGTCCTCCATGGGTAATTTTTCCTCGGACAAAAGTGAACTGCCCGTGTCTAACCCTTTGGCTCTAAAGAAATCGTTAGCCAAAGCTCCGCCGATAAAAACTTCATCAGCGAGTGAAAAAAACTTTTTTACCAGAGGCATTTTGGTTTCAAACTTAGCGCCACCAAGAATAAAAAGAAAGGGGTGGTCAGGATGAAAAGCTTTTGACAGGTTTTCTATCTCTTCCTCAAAAACAAAACCCGCAAAGCTGGGAATATATCTTGGAATTCCTATTATGGAGGCATGACTTCTGTGAGAAGCGGGGAAAGCTTCATTTACATAAAAATCGGCAAACGAAGCGATATGTTTGGAAAATTTTTCGTCATTTGATTTTTCTTCCGAATATTTTCGCAAATTTTCCAGCAAAAAAATGTCGCTTTTGCTGTTCTTTAAAACCTCCGGCGCTGACGGATAGTAGTTTTCAACAAAAGAAACGCTATATTTTGATTCCAAATATTCACAAACAGGCCGAAGACTTGTTTTCTCTTCACCTATGTGACTTCCGATGACTAACTTGGCTCCCTTGCCTAATAGAAAATCAATTGTAGGAAGGGTTTTGCGAATTCTAAAATCATTGCCGATAAACCCGTCTACAAGAGGCACGTTGAAATCCGCTCTGACAAATACAAATTTACCTTTTATGTTTCCGATGTCTCTTGCGCTTTTCATACTTTTTACCTATTGCCACTAACAATCCTCACTATTTCTCCGAAATCCCTGGAAGAAAGGGAAGCGTGGCCAACAAGAAAACCGGAGACTTCCCCGCCCCTCATCAGCTCTCCAACGTTTGAAGACTCGGCTGAACCGCCGTAAATAATTGTCACCCTGTCAGCATTATCCCTTCCACACATATCCGTTAAAACTTTTCTAAAGAAAATGACCATCTCGTGAAGCTTGGGAGGGCTCATTGCGTCTTTACCACGCTTGCCTATTGCCCATATTGGTTCATAAGCAATTATAATTTTTTTAATTTCCGTCTTTGAAATATTCGTTAGAGATTTTCTAATTTCGTTCTTTAAAAATTCAAGATAAGAGCCATGGTCATCTCGTTCCCTTTCACCCACACACAATATGGGGGTGATATTGTTCCTCAAAGCCGTTCTAATCTTTTTTGCAACAATTTCATCACTCTCACCCAACGCCCTTCTTTCGGAGTGTCCAACAATCGCGTATTTAACAAAAATAT
>PFXE01000040.1:0-11941 GCA_002791475.1 Candidatus Zambryskibacteria bacterium CG_4_9_14_3_um_filter_40_16
CCAAACGGTATGCCTTCCGTATCTCTAAGTCTGAAAAGCGCGGCTCTTATCTGCGCCGCTCTTTCTTGCCTCTCCGCTAATATGGTTTGGTAACTCTTTTCTTGCTGTTTTGATACCGACAAAAGTTGCTGTTTTTCTTTTTCGCTTTTGCTTATTGTTGTCTTTTTTGTTTCAACAACATATTTCGCATCAACTTCCTGATTCTTCTTTATATCAAGTTGCCGTTTTTCCTTCTCCGTCGCAGTTCGTACTTCTCTTATGTTTTCAAAATGGGTTTTCATATCCCTTTTGATGGATTCAAAAGAATCCAGGTCATTAAAGAATTCCGATAAATCACTATTGGTAAGTATTACTTCCGCCAAAGAAAACTTGTCTAATTCATTGGTTTTTCTTATTAACTGTGCCAAAGATTCTTTGCCTTTTGCTAACTTGGTTTCTAGGGTGCTTATTGTTTTTGTCTTATCGTTTATTTGAGATCCAAGTTGTTGTATGGCAATATTTTTGGCTTTTATCGCGGCTTCCGCCTCTTTTATTTTGGCGTTAAGGACTGTTATATCTCCCTGGATGGATTGCGACTTAGACCGAGTTTCGTCCAAAACACCCTGCCATTTGGCAATTTCTTTCTGAAGTGCGTCATATTCCGCCTGAAGCTTGGCTTCTTGAGCGTCAGTAATACCCTGCGCGTTTATCGTGTGGATGGGCGGAAAAAGATACAGGGAAAGGGAGAAAAATAAAGTAGAGACAATTATTTTTCGTCCGCATATAAATAATTTTTTATCTAACATGGTTTCAATATAAAAGACGTCAACAAAAGGCATCTCTTACTTATTAGAAGTATATCAAAAAACCGTATGAGAAAAAACCGAAGTATTCTCTATTCTTTCGTTTGTTCGGATGGAGTATCCGCATCAACGCCCTCACCTTCAATTTTTTCTTTTCCTTTCTTTTCCACTTCTATACTTGAAATGTCCGGAGTGGCTTCTATTTCCGGCTCCTCTTCCTTTGGCTCCGAAACAAGAACAATAACTTCTTCAAGATTTTCCATTAGCGTTACACCTTGAGGTAGAATGATGTCTTTTGCTTTTATGTTGCCACCAATTTCTTTTAGAACTGACAAATCAACCTTTATTTCACGAGGAAGGTCTTTGGGTACGGCTTCTATTTTAAGTTCATGAAGAACCTTCACCAACAAACCACCAAAATCCTTCACCGCAGAAGAAACTCCAACAAATTCAACGGGAACAGCAACTTCAATCTTGTGGTCTTTATCAAAAACATAAAAATCCGCGTGGCGAGGAGTGCCTGTAACAGGGTCAAAATCCACATCTTGTATCAAAGAGTCGTAAGACTCACCTTCTCCCATTTTCAAAGTTACCACTGTTGATTCTCCGGCCTGTTTCCATATTTTCACAAACTGTTTTTGATATATAGAAATTGGAGTAGAAATTTGCTTCTTTCCATAAAAGACCGCCGGCAAAACCCCCTGTTTCCGTAGAGTTTGAAGGTTTTTTGTTTTTTCTCTTTTTTCTACCTGTAATTCCAACATGTCCAAGTATTATACAAAGGAACAGTTAAAAATCAACCCAGGGACACAAAAAGCTCTGCTATTAAACCGAACCTAAGATTGTTGCGTAAATGCACTAATATATACGCACAGACTCCAACCCAACACAGAAAGCCACCATGCCGCTTCAGAAACCACCAGCATATCTATACCACAATTCTGCAGAATTGTGGTATAGATTGCATATTGTATATAGACAACAAAAACGGGTTGAGGAAGGGGTGCCTACTTACTCGCCAGGCTACTTACTCGCCAAATGATTTTTAAGATATTCCAAGTCTCCCATTGTTTTCCCCAAAATTTCGTAAGGCACCTTTTTGCCTGGATTAAAAATATTGCGCGAATCAAATATCTTTTTTATTTCTTTAAAAATTTCGAGCATTTTGGGAGAAAACATTTTACTCAAGTATGGAGTGCGGATAATTCCGTCATTGTGTTCGGCTGTAATAGAGCCGTGGAACCGCACCACGAGATCATATATTTTTTCAGAAACTTCCATAATTATATTGACATTTTTTTTGTCCTTCATATCCATAAGCGGAATTATGTGAAAATTTCCATTTCCCGCATGACCGGCAATTGTGTAATCAAGTTTATAATTATCAAGAATTGCTCTCATTTGGGGCAAGAACTCCGGCAGATATTTTGGTTCAACTATCACATCATCCACAAACGGAGCTGTCCTTTTACCCTTCACATGCTTGCGCAATAAGTTGAAGCTCTCGCGCCTGATTGTCCAATATTTTTCGGACTCTTCTTCTGTTTTGGCAATATGCGTTTTCAAGCGGAAATGTGCCAATTTGTTTTTCAAATCCCCCATTTGTGAATCTATTTCTTCGTCGGTGTCTCCGGAAAATTCCGCCAAAACAATTAATTTGGGCACTCCGCCCGAGATTATTAACCACGCTTCCGGAAGAAAAGACCATAGCAATTTAAAGAAATTCTTAACCTTCATAGACTTAACCATTTCTGGGAAAAACCTGATAGCAAGCTTCATTGTCGCGTCGTCATAGGACTCCAAGCTTTCCGGTTTGAAAACCAATATTTCATTAACAAGGTCGGCAAGGGGTGAGAGGTCTTTGAGAAAAACAACAAAAAGTTTGGATTTTTTCTTTACTGGAACAAGTTTTAATTTCGCCTCCGTCACGATTCCGAGGGTGCCTTCCGACCCCACTATCAGTTTTGTAAGGTCAAAATATTTATTGTTACCGACTTCCTCGTTGTCGGGCGCTAGGACATTCCAAATATAATACCCGGCGGAATTTTTTGAAACCGTTGGACGCGCTTTTTCTATTTCTTCTTTATTTGATTCAATGAGAGTAAAAATCTTTTTGTAAACACTTCCTTCAAAATCATTTTGTTCCATTTTCTTTTTCAAACCATCTTTGGACAAAGGCTCCACTTCGTATTCCTTTCCGTCAGACAAAACGATTTTGAGAGTTTCTATATAATTTTCCATCTTTCCATATTGTAAAGTTTTTTCCCCTCCTGAATTATTTCCAATCATTCCTCCTATGGCATTTAAGTTTTTTGAAGCAGTAAAACAAGGTAGGATGAGATTTCTTTTTAGAGTTTCCACCTCAAAATCTCTATAGAAGGTGCCTGGCAAAACCGTCACACTTTGACCGTCAAAGCCAGTGATACCTCCCATATGCTTCATCACATCCAATATTATTGATTCGTTTAGAGAACTTCCCGCCATACAGCTTCCAGCCGCCCTGACTGTTATTGATAGGTTTGGTTTTTTATCTTTATTTTCCAAAACATACTTGACCAGGCCTTGAATATCGCTTGAGTCATGCGGATAAACAACCATTTCTGGCATTACTTCAAGCAAGCTTGCGTCGTGGCTGTATTTATCCAAAACTTGAGAATCCACCACAACCTCCCCTTTAAATATTTTTTTTATTTCATCCACCATGTAAATACTAGCTTCTGTTGAATAATTTTATTCTGTTTTCTATGACTTTCTGCATTGCCACCATAGCCGGCTTGGCAATTTTGTATGGAGATATTTCATCGGGTTCGTCTTGTAGAGATTTTTTTAGCGCGTCGCGATATGCAACCCTGATTTCCGTATTAATGTGAATTATGGATATTCCGGCTTCAATTGCGTTGGCAAAATCTTCATCAGAACTTCCAGACCCTCCATGCAAGACCAGTGGAACGCCCGCGGCTTCGCCAATTTCTTTTACCCTCTCAATGTTAAGTGCCGGATTTCCTCCGCCCTTTAACATCCCGTGTATATTCCCTACTGCTGGCGCAAGAAGATCAATGCCTGTTTTGTTTACAAAATCTTTTGCCACATCGGGGTGTGTCAGAGATTTAGGGTCAAGATTCACACCTTCTGGCAATTCATTGAGAAGCTTTGACGATTGACCGATATAGCCGAGCTCTCCCTCTATTAAAATATTGGGGTTCTTTGATTTTGCGTATTGCACAGATTCTTGAGTTAATTTCAAATTATCCTCCGCGGAAAGTTTGGCTCCATCAATAATGACTGAATCAAACCCGGCATCCACCACCTCCTTAACCCTGTCAAAAGAATAGGTGTGGTCAGCATTAAGAAATATGGGGTGATCCAGATCTTCCTTTACTGCGGTCACTATTGCTCTAATTTCTTTTATACCAATAAAGTCTCTTTCACCTTCCGAAACCCCTATAAAAACCGGCAGATTAAGACTTTTGGCCGCCCGAGACACCGCCCACACCCCCTCCATATTTGATACATTAAAATGACCCAGTGCTTTTTTGTTTTTTTGCGCTTCTAAAATATATTCTTTTGCTGTTTTCATCTTTTTATTTTATCACATTAAAATTCCAAACCTAAACACTTTTTACACTCTACTGTTCCTTTTGTTTTTGGTATACTATCCTAATGAAAAAATATGATTTTGTAGCTATTGGTGACATAACTACCGATGAATTTATAAGGATTAAAGACGCAAAGGTAAATTGTGATATTGATAACGAGAATTGCCAACTTTGTGTTTCCTTTGGAGATAAAATTCCGTATGAATTTGCGGAAATGGTCAGCGCCGTGGGTAACAGTCCAAATGCGGCGGTTTCTGCCGCGCGCTTGGGCTTATCCTCCGCTTTGGCATCCAATCTTGGTGATGATGAAAACGGCAAAAATTGCCTAAAAACACTTGAAGGCAATCAAGTGATGCTTGATTTAATGAAAATCCACGAAGGGAAAACAACAAACCACCACTATGTTTTGTGGTACGAATCTGAAAGAACTATTTTAATCAAACATGAGAATTATGATTATAAATTACCGGATATGGGAGAAACAAAATGGATGTATCTAAGTTCAATGGGAGAAAATTCTCTAAACTTCCATGAAGAAATAGGAGATTATCTGGCAAAACATCCCAGTGTTAAACTTGCTTTTCAACCCGGAACTTTTCAGATAGTTTTAGGACCGAAAAAATTAAAAAAAATATATGAGCATACGGAGATTTTTTTCTGTAACAAAGATGAGGCGCAAAGAATTCTTGAATCCAAAGAAGAAGATATAAAAATATTACTTAAAGGAATCCGTGGACTTGGACCCAAAATAGCCATAATTACCGACGGTCCTAAGGGTGCGCATGCGGATGATGGAAAAAACATCTTTGTTGTCCCGGTTTATCCTGACCCAAAACCACCGTTAGAAAGGACTGGCGCGGGAGACGCATTCTCATCAACCGTAACTTCGGCGGTGGCGCTGGGCAAGCCACTGGAAGAAGCGCTTTTATGGGGGCCTATAAACTCCATGTCGGTTGTTCAAGATATTGGAGCCCAAAAAGGATTGCTTTCAAGAAAAGATTTGGAAAAATATTTGGAAGATGCTCCGGACAACTACAAAAT
Organism: Candidatus Zambryskibacteria bacterium CG_4_9_14_3_um_filter_40_16; assembly: GCA_002791475.1. Lineage (GTDB taxonomy): Bacteria > Patescibacteriota > Minisyncoccia > Phycocordibacterales > Zambryskibacteraceae > UM-FILTER-40-16. Next base: position 5,420 of record PFXE01000040.1, read on the forward strand.
AAGTGTCCTTTCCTAGTTTCCCAAACAACATTCCAACATTCTTGAGAATGTTGGAATGTTGTTTGTTAACGACTTAAAACTTTTTTTACGGCTTCTTTTATGTGAGCAACGCCCAATCCATAATGTTCAAGGAGTTCATCGGGCGTACCGGATTGACCAAACTTGTCTTTCACCCCAACAAATTCTTGAGGAGCTGGAAAATTCTCTGCCAACATTTCCGCGACAGCAGAACCCATTCCTCCGAAAACTTGGTGCTCTTCCACCGTCACTACTTTTGGCGCGCGCTTTACAGCTGACAAAATAGTTTCCTTATCCAAGGGTTTAATGGTTGAAAGATTTACAACTATCAAGCCAATTCCTTCTTCTTCTTCAAGCTTTTTGGCAACTAAAAGCGCTTTGTATACCAGTGCTCCCGTCACTATTATGGTCGTTTCGGGATTTTTTGATTCAAAAAATATTTGAGCTTTACCTATTTCAAAAGGAGTTTCTTCCGTTGTTATGACTGGAGTTTTCTCTCTTGCAAGTCTTATGTACACAGGAGTGCCATTTTGGGCGGCCGCTACTGTAGCTTTCCTCGCCTCAATGGCGTCGCAAGGAGAAATCACCACCATTCTGGGCAAGGTTCTCATTATGGCGATATCTTCTATCGCCTGATGCGTTCCTCCGTCAGGACCTACCGATATTCCAGCGTGAGAACCCGCTATTTTAACGGGGCGATTGTTATAACAAATTGTGGTGCGTATCTGCTCCCAGTTTCTGCCTGGAGAAAACATAGCGTAAGAGGTGATAAAAGGAATTTTGCCCATAGCCGCCATACCGGATGCGACTGTGGCTAGATTTTGTTCCGCTACACCAATCTCAACAAATCTCTCGGGAAATTTATTTTTAAACAAATGCATTTGAGTAGACTCTGTAAGGTCGGCGCAAAGACCAACAACATTTTTATCCATTTCTCCGGCAGCCAAAAGCCCCTCGCCAAATCCTTTACGAATTGGTATCTGCTCTACACTATCACTAAACAACCTCTGATTAAGTTTTAAATTAGAATTCAACATATCACTTCAATTTTAAAAAACTACATCTCGCTCCGTACAAAACAAAAACTCGCGAAGCGACTGGAAGCCCGGTTTCGCTGTTTTGTTTGTGGTCTTTATCAAAAATTTTTGGATTTAAACTATTTTTCATTATTCCTTATTCGTTACTCATCATTCGCCATTCATCCCCCTCAATCATTATGGTACCCGCTAATTTTTCTTCCAAGAGAACGCAATTCGTCCAGAGCTATCTTGCTTTGCTCTTCTTTCTTTGGTTCTCCGTCAATGTCTTGAATGCCGGGAGGTGTTCCGTGCCATCGAAAATCTCTCTCCATATAACCCACACCTTTCCCAGGAATCGTATGAGCGATAATGACGGTCGGAGATTCAAAAACCGCTTTTGCCTGATTAACCGCACTGTGAATATCTTCAAAGCTGTGACCGTCTATTTCAATTACATGCCAGTTCCATGCCCTCCACTTATCGGCGAGAGGTTCAAGAGGCATAATATCTTCAGTGAATCCGTCGATTTGAATATTATTTCGGTCAACTATAGCGATTAAATTTCTTAAGTTTAATTTTCCAGCAAGCATCGCTCCCTCCCATGAGTTTCCGGCATCTAGTTCCCCATCGCTCATCAAACAATATATGGTTCTTCTTGTATCAATACCGCTGTCAATTATATCGGCAATAGCCATACCAACCGCTTGAGACAATCCAGAACCCAAAGGACCGGAGCTTGTCTCCAAAGATGGTAAATATTCTCTGTGCGGATGTCCTTGAAGACGACTGCCAAATTTGCGCAGAGTTTTAAGTTCGTCAACAGGGAGATAGCCGGCATGGGCCATGGTGGCATATAGGACGGGACAGATATGCCCGTTTGAAAGGACAACCCGATCTCTTCCTTCCCACGACGGATTTTGAGGGTCATGCACCATTCCTTCAAAAAATAGGTAAGTGAAAATATCCGCCATCCCAAGCGGCCCCGCCGTGTGCCCACTCTTGGCTTCAATGAGCATCTCTATAATTGACTGCCTTATTTCATTCGCCTTAAGTTCCAGTTCTTTTATTTTTATTTCTTCAAGGTCGGACATTTTTTATAAAGATTTAAACACTTCTATTGTATCAGTTATGTCTTCACTCTGGAATATTGCTCCGCCTATTATCAAACGATCTGCACCTGCGTCAATTAGTTTCTGTGCGTTTTCCATATTAATAGAACCATCAACACTGACGGGAATTCCTTCATATTTATTTTTTACAGCGCTAACCCTGTCAATCACCGAAGTCTCAAAAGGAATATTTATTCCCTGGAAACCGATTGTGGCAATACTCATAAGTTGAATGGAGTCTATAAGCTTAACGGATTGTTCCAAAACTGCCAAAACCTCAATGGGTGTTTCTGTCTTTAGTACAACACCCAATTCGGGGAACAGAGATGACCCGTTCATACCGTACTTTTCCTTAAATTCTTCCGTAAATTTTTTAAATTCCCGGGAGGACGGGAAAGATTCATAGTGCACAAGAACACGCTTGGATCCCGCTCTAATCCAATTATCAATTTCAGACGCTGGGTCAGAGACCATCAGATGAATTTCATATTCCACCTTCTCCCAATACGGCATTCCCTCTTCTTCTTTTAGAATTTTTTCAAAATCAAAATCATTGGGGGAAGAATGTGGCCAAGATTTGCTTTTCACAAATTTGCCATCATTAATATCCACATGCACCGTTTTTACAAAATTTGCAACAAGAGAAACTTTCTCTGCCAGGTCAGAGAAGTTTTTTGGTATTATTGCTGGAATAATCTCACTCATGCGCCCTATCTATTTTTATAATTCTTCTTTTGTGTCGTTCCCCGTTTGAAAAAGAAGTATTAATCCAAGTTTGTACTGCTTGCACCGCTTCTTCGTCTGTTATAAATCTGGAACCCAAACATAAAACATTAGCGTCATTGTGTTCACGAGTAAAATGCAAATTAGACACATTGTTTGTAAGCGAGTAAGCGTTCCCGTAAAAAACAGCGGCTCTTACATGAGAAAACCGATTGGCTACTATTGCTTCGCCCTGACCGGATCCGCCGAGAATAATTCCCAATGAATTTTGAGGATTTTTAGAAACTTCTCTGGCTACAGGAATTGCAAAATCCGGATAATCATCCTCTTCATCATACTCATGAGCGCCCTTGTCTACCACTTCATAGCCGTTTTCGCGAAGGTACTCTATTATTTTTTCTTTTTGAGCAAGACCCGCGTGGTCAGTTCCTATGTAAATTTTCATAAAGTTAATTATACAAACGATCCAGTTTTTACAACATGGTCAACCAATGTGTGGGTATATCCCATCTCGTTATCATACCAAGCCAAAACCTTCACCAAATTACCACCCACTACTCGCGTAAATCCGAGATCTGCAATAGAGCCATACTGACTGCCGAGAATATCGCTTGAGACTATTTCTTCTTCAGTAACGGCAAATATTCCCTTCCATCTCTCCTCCCCCGCCGCTTTTTTCAAGATTGAATTTACCTCTTCCACGGTCGTATCGCGCTTGGCAATAAATGTCACATCAGCGATAGACCCGGCTATAACAGGCACCCTCATTGAGATTCCGTCAAAGAGTTTGTCTAGCTTTGTGAATGCTTTTGTTACGGCGATTGCCGCTCCCGTTGTGGACGGAATAATATTGTGTGCCGCCGCTCTACCTTCTCTAAAACCTTTTCTAGATGGTCCGTCAACCAAAGATTGTGTCGCTGTATATCCGTGGACAGTATTGAGTACCGCTTTCTCAATCCCAATACCTTCGTCAAGAATAGCAATGAGTGGACTTGAAGCGTTTGTGGTGCAAGATGCGTTGGAGCTGATTGAGCAAGTTTTTAATCTTTCTTCGTTAACTCCCATAAGAACGGTCGCCCCCTCTATCCCTGCTATAGGGTCATCTTTCATCGGCGCGGTCACAACCACTCTCTTTGCTCCGGCATCCAAATGGGCTTTGGATTTTTCGTAAGTTACGAAGAAGCCCGTTGATTCTACAACAACATCAATATCCAGTTCTTTCCAAGGAAGATTTGCCGGCTCTTTTTCGCTTAAAAAAGAAATTTCTTTTCCGTCAAGTAAAATGGCTTTTCCATCACTTTTTACAGAAATCTCAAAGGGACTTTTCCCATAGACCGAATCATACCGCATAAGGTATGCGATGTTTTTTATATCACCGAGATCATTTATCGCCACGATTTCAATTTCTGGGGTTTGGTTTGCGATTTTGATAAACGCCCTTCCTATTCTTCCCGCGCCGTTTACCGCCACTCTTATTTTCTTTGACATTTGTTTTTTAAAAATATTAGATTTTAATTAGTAATTATGGGTTTATATTATACCAAAACAAAGAACAATTTGCCTATGCGGTTTACAAAAGCAATACGGCTATAAAAACCTGAAGATGTCGCCAATTATGATTTTATTGGAATCAACGAATCCAGACCTAACTTCCAATATATATAGAGCCGGGAGTGGAGAGGTGTAGGTTTGAGGAAAAGATTCCGGGGTTATGTTTTTTTCTATATGAATTACCTTATATTCTTCGTCCAGCCATATTGCATCTAGTGAAAAAAGCATATCTTTCATCCAAATTTTATATATCCCCGGTTCTGAAAACGCGAAGAGTAGTCCTTGATTTTCAAAAATACCTTTTTGACCGGATAATCCGACAGTTCTTTCTTTTGAAGTTCTCGCTTGGGCTATCCATATTTGAGTTTGTCCAAGTTTGGCGGGTTTTGAAAAATTTAATTGCGACACAGTATCGCTTTCATTTTCATTGCTATTGGTCTTGGTTTGAGCCAAAAGGGCGATAAGAGAAAAAGAAAAAGCCAGTAATACGAAAATCAAAAAAATTCTTTCTAATTTTTCAAAAATGGAATATTTCGTAGTCATAGTTATCAATATAACATTAATGACGAATTTTTGTTGAGTATTTTCAACCAAAACAAAACCGCCCCTCGACAAGCTCGGGGCGGTTTTGTTTTTTGTTACCAGTTGCTTCTTCCTTCTCCTCTTGGAGCTCTAGGTTGCATTGGTTTTGCTATATTGACGGTAAGTTTTCTTCCTTCGAAATCTTTATCGTTGAAAAGCTCAATGGCTTTTTGCGCTTCCTCTTCGGAAGACATTTCAACGAAGCCGAATCCTTTGGATCGTCCAGTCATCTTATCTGTGATGATAGATGCAGACTCAACTGTACCAGCCTCCGCAAAAAAAGCTCGGAGATTGTCTTCCGTAGTTGAATACGGAATTCCCCCGACATACAATTTCTTTTGCATTACAATTTTCTCGTCCTAATTTTCTAACGATGTAAGGTGACGAAAATTCTCTTGCTTTTTTCTGTCGGAGCAACGCCCACAAAACAAAAAACCCTCGGAGAAACCTACATACGACAATTATAGCAAATACAGTGTTTTTGTCAATCTCTTGTTGATAATGCGCCACCCATCCAAGGGTTTTCATTGGATGGGTGTGTTTATTGTTCTTTTATTTCTTTTTTTTCTCTTGGCTTTCCAAATCAAGACACACAGAGTTTATACAATATCTCTTGCCCGTGGTTTCTTTTGGACCGTCATCAAAAACATGACCCAAGTGTGATTTACATTGAGCGCAGATGACCTCACTGCGACGCATTCCGTGGCTATTGTCTTCACGAATTTCCACAGCTTCCGGCAAAGCATCGTCAAACGAAGGCCAGCCAGAGCCGGAATCAAATTTAGTATCGGATGAAAAAAGTTGTGCTCCACAAGCCGCACATCTATACACCCCATCGTCTTTGACATAAGTGTACTTTCCTGAATGCGGCGCTTCTGTCTTGCCCAAACGCAACACTTCAAAGGCTTCTGGGGAAAGTTTTTCTTTCCACTCATTTTCGTTTTGGGGCATAGTATTTTTCATACAATAAACTTGATTTATGTTACCAACTTTTCACCTCAGAGAACGCCTCTTATTTTTTGGTAAACGAAAAACCTCTATAAGCAAGGTAAATAGAAATTATTAAAGCAACCCAGCTTACCCAAAAAGGAATAGCCGCGCCACCGACAAACGCTTGCCATCCATATACTATTCTCGCGCCATGCAAAACAGCGACTGCGGTAAATATAAGGGCGACTATATTGTGATATGTTTTGTGATATTTTTCAGAAATCATATGTAAATAATAGCAGAATTTTTGAGTGGCGAAAAGAATGTGCTGGGAATGAGGAGGGTTATCTTGAGATAATTTTAAAATATACATAAATAATGTAGTATTCTTTCACTATGAGGGTTCGCATGGTGTTGAGTTGCGAATACATGGAGAAATTCAATGTAAATTGCAATCCCCCTTATAGTTAGTGGAGGAGTGGCAGAGCGGTCGAATGCGCTCGCTTGGAAAGCGGGTATACCGAAAGGTATCGCAGGTTCGAATCCTGTCTCCTCCGCCAGTTAGGAAATGAGGCGGTTAGCTTGCGTGG
>PFXE01000040.1:11970-12114 GCA_002791475.1 Candidatus Zambryskibacteria bacterium CG_4_9_14_3_um_filter_40_16
CCAATGGTGTGCAAAACAGCAAAACAACATTCCAACATTCTTGAGAATGTTGGAATGTTGTTTTAACCGAGAAAAACTTTTTTTATGATGGATAGAAATTTTCAGAAATATCTTCTTTGGTTTCGCATGGATATCCGCCTGCAC
>PFXE01000002.1 GCA_002791475.1 Candidatus Zambryskibacteria bacterium CG_4_9_14_3_um_filter_40_16
GGGGACGACAGCGACCTTATGAAGCTTGAGCTGTCTATTATTGAAAACATTCAAAGAGAAGATCTCAATCCCGTTGACCGCGCTCGGGCATTTGAGCGTCTGGCGAGCGAGTTTTCTTTCAAGCATCACCTCATTGCCGCTAAAGTGGGCAAGAGCCGCGAATATGTATCAAACAGTTTGCGCCTTCTTTCTTTGCCCCAGTTTATTTTGGATGCATTAAGTATTGGTAAAATATCCGAAGGGCACGCCAGACCCCTGATGATGCTCGGAGACAGACCGGAGGAACAAGGTGTTCTTTTCAAGGAAATTACTTTTAAGAAGTTGACAGTGAGAGAGGCGGAAGGTATCGCCAGAAGAATTGCCTACGACAAGGTCCGTAAAAAAGAAAGGGCCATTGACCCGGAAATTATTGATTTGGAAGAAAAGTTACGAGAAGCTCTTGGCACACGCGTCCAGATAGAGAGAAGAGACGTCGGGGGGAAAGTAATGATAGATTTTTTTTCAAATGAGGACTTAAAAAGTATTTTGGATGCTATTCAGACAAACAAGAGAAAAGATCCCAATGAAACTCTAAGCAGATTTGAAGCGGAAAATCCAATTTCAAATGAGGATGTTGCTATTATTGTGGACGATACTACTTCTGACGAAGATGAAACGGGAGACGGCGACATCTATTCCGTAAAAGATTTCACCATATAACACCACTACTTTTTTTTCTGAAGATTTGCGCGTATATGTTTTTTAGCACCGGATGTTTTTGCGTATTCAAGCCACTTTGAACTGGGTTTGGCGGAAGGTCTCGTCAAAATTTCTACTATATCTCCATTGTTCAGTTTGCTATCCAGAGAAGCCATCTTACCGCTTACTTTAGCGCCAAACATATGATTTCCGACATCAGAGTGGATGGCAAAAGCAAAATCAATAGGGGAGGATTCTTTCGGTAGATCTATGACATCTCCCTTGGGGGTGAACACAAAAATTCTTTGGTTGAAAAAATCGTTTCTAATATCATTTTGGAGCGATACCTCATTCTCTTGATTTGTTTGGATTTTCGCCAGCTCTTTAATCCAGTCCGGGATATTTTTGTATTTGGTAGCTAATGTATTAGCGAGGGGGCTAAAATTTATTTGCTGTACAAACTTTGGAATCCAATTTAAGTTTTCATATAATTTTTTTGAGTCCTTGCCACCCTTGTACAGAATATGCGAAGCGATTCCATATTCGCAGTGGTGATGCATATCATTGGTCCTGATTTGAATTTCAACAATGTTACCGTCACCCACAAATACTGTTGTGTGCAATGACTGATATCCGTTTGGTTTGGGGAAAGCTATATAGTCCTTTATCCTGCCGGGCAAAGGGCGCCAATTACCGTGCACAATACCCAATGCCTGATAACAATCATTTATTGTTTCTACAATAATTCTAACCGCGAGAATGTCGTATATTTTTTCCACATTTTTTTCTTTTGATTGCAGCTTTTTGTAAAGACTGTACATTCCCTTAACCCTGTATTCTGTTTTGACACTTACCATTCCTTCTTTTGCCAAAGATTTTTTAACAGATTTAATAAATTTTTCCAAATTTGATACCATTTCTCCGTATTTTTGTTTTACCACTGTTTCAACATTGCTGTATTCTTTTGGAAACAAAAAAAGAAAAGAAAGATCTTCCAGCTCTCTTGATAACTTTCTGATTCCCAATCTATAGGCGGTGGGCGCGTATATTTCAAGTGTTTCTGACGCAATCCTTTTTTGTTTTTCAGTCGGCACAAAAGACAGTGTTCTCATATTGTGCAGTCTGTCCGCAAGTTTTATCATCAAAACTCTTATATCTTGAGATATAGCTATAAAAAGCTTTCTTAAACTTTCATTGTGTCTATCCAACCCTTGATACCGAATTTTTCCAAGCTTTGTGACTCCTTCCACAAGGAATAAAATTTCTTTTCCGAACTCTGATTCAATATCTTCTCTACTTGCGGCGCCATCTTCAATGGTGTCGTGAAGTAGTCCCGCAGCTATGGTGTAAGTATCCATACCGTATTCAGCTAAAATTTTCGCTGTTTCCAAAGAGTGCAAAAAATACGGTTCTCCGGAAAGACGAACTTTATTTTTGTGCGCCGTTTCGGCAAATTCAAAAGCTCTTGATACAAGGTCAATTTGGTCTTTCTGAGGGTTGTTTATTAGGGTTACGATTTCTGATAGCTTTGCCATATATGGAGCTATTCTATAGAAAAAACAAGATTATTCCATCTTATGCGGATTATGGTTTTCACAAGATTTAACGGAGCATCTTTCGGGGATGGTTTTTGGTTACAAATATTTTGCTCGTCGTCACTCGCAAAATTTTGCAACCCCGACTCGGCATTTTTTCTGCTGAAAAAATATGCCTCCGTCTCACAAAAACATACGCGTACGCAGTGCAGACTGCGTACTTCCAAATCTACTTCATCAGTTTATGCGGATTATGGTTTTCACAAGATTTAACGGAGCATCTTTCGGGGATGGTTTTTGTGCCTTCCATCATAAGAGAGTTGCAAAGTTCACAAAATTTACCGGTTGGCTTAGCTTTTATCGCGTGTTTGCACGCGGGATAATTACTGCAAGAATAAAATATTCCAAACCTTCCTCGCCGTTCCATCATTTCACCGTCTTTACAAACTGGGCACTTAACCCCTGTTAGTAGTTTTTTCTTGGTTTCTGGGTCTTCTTTTACAAATTTACATTTTGGGTATCTTGAACACGCAATGAATCTGCCAAATTTTCCATCTCTTTCTATCAAGTTTGCTTTACCGCATTCAGGACACAACTCGCCCGTATCTTTTGGTCCGGCTAACTCTTCTCCGTCTATGGTTCTGGCCCCCGTGCAGTCCGGGAATCTTTCACAGGAGAGAAATTTACCCGATTTGCTTAATTTTATTATCATATTTGCTTGGCACTTAGGACATTTCAATTTCGGGTCTGCTTTTCCCAGATTGGTTATTTTTTCTAGCTTGTCTTTAGATTTGATCTCTTTTTGGAATGGAACATAAAAATCTTTCAAAGTTTTCTCATAATTCCTTTTTCCGTTGGCTATATCGTCCAGTTCATTTTCCATTAAAGCCGTAAAAGAATCACTTATATATTCTGTAAAATTATTTTCCAAAAATGTGCTTACCACATCACCAGTGTCGGTGGGCAACAAAGCTCTTTGTTCTTTGACCACATACCCTCGGTCAATCAGGGTTCTTATAATTGAGGCGTAAGTTGACGGTCGTCCGATACCTCTCTTTTCCAATTCTTTTATTAGTCCGGCCTCGGAATATCTTGGTGGCGGAAGAGTTTCTTTACCTTCGGAATCTATTGAAATTAATTCAAGGTCTTCATTTTTTTGAATTTTTGGCAGTTCTACGTCCTCTTTTTTTGCGTGAGGGTCAGCCAAAAGCCATCCAGGGGAAAGAACCCTCGAACCGTAGAGAGCAAAGTTTGGTATGGATTTGCTTTGAATATTGGCGGTTACTTTTGTTCTTAGGACTTTTGCGTCAATCATCTGTGATGCCACCGTTCTTTGCCAGATAAGAAAATAAAGTTTTTTTTGTTCTTCTGTATTTCCTGCGCCTTCTTTCAATATGTTTGAGGGTCTAATCGCCTCATGCGCCTCTTGTGCGTTCTTGCTTTTCCTTCCATAAACTTTATTTTCAAAAAGATTCTTGCCAAATTTTTTACTAACCACTTCTTCTATTTGTTTTTTCGCAACCGCGCTTAAATTTGTGCTGTCGGTTCTCATGTAAGTTATCAATCCTTGTTCGTATAGTTTTTGCGCTACGGACATTGTCTTTGATGGAGAAAAACCAAATCTCGTGCTTGCCGATTGTTGCAGTGTTGAGGTGATAAAAGGGGCCCTGGGTGCTCTTTTCACTTCCGTTTCTTTTATGTCAACTACCGACCAACTTTCTTTTTTTGCTTTCTCCAGTATCTCGTTTACTTCGTTTTCATCTCTCGGTTCTTTTTCGCAAACAAAAATCAATTCATCACAACTCTCACTCTTTAATTTTGAAGACAGTACCCAAAATTTTTCCGGAACGAAAGACCTTATTTCTCTTTCTCTTTCCATTATTATGCGCAGAGCGGGGGATTGAACCCTCCCCGCGGATAAGCCGTATCTCACTTTTTTCCATATAAGTCCAGACAAGTCGTATCCAACAAGTCTGTCTAACACCCGTCTGGCTTCTTGCGCTGTTTTTAAATTATTATCAATATCGCGCGGATGTTTGATAGCCTCTGTTACCGCCTCCTTTGTAATTTCATAGAATACAACCCTTTTGGGTTTTTTAAGCCCTATTGCTTCTGAAATGTGCCATGCTATCGCTTCACCCTCTCGGTCTGGGTCAGTAGCCAATACAACTTCTTCGGCTCCCGAAGCAAGTTTTTTTATTTCGTTTATTATTTTTTCTTTACCTTTAACGGTTTCGTAATGAGGAATAAAACCACCATCAATATCAATGGCTTTCTTGTTTGATTTTGGCAAATCCCTAATGTGACCCACCGAGGCGACAACCTCGTATTTATCATCAAGATATTTGGAAATTGTCTTTGCTTTGGCGGGGGACTCAACGATTAAAAGTTTCATCAGGGTTCATTAGTACTACAAATAAAAATTGTTTGCAAATATGAGCGCTTTTCAAAGCCAAGTATTGATGTTAAATACAAGTTCTATAATTTTATATATTCAAATGCATTTCACCCATACTTTCTTTTATATAACCTTTTATTTCCATTGCCGACAAAATCATATTTACCTGGCTTGCTGGCAGTCCAATCTCTCTTATTATGTCGTCTCTGTCACGAGGTTCTTTCAACAATTCTATAATTATTTTCTCATTCTCTGACAGCGAATCATATTTTATGGCTGATTTTTCTTCTGCTTCAATCCCCAACGCTCGCAATATGTCATCTCCTGATCTTGCGGGCTGTGCTCCAAGTCGTAAAAGCTCGTTTGGTCCCTCGGAACCGGGTGAAAAAATAGAACCCGGAACTGCTATTACTTCTCTATTGTAATCAAGCGCCAGTCTGGAGGTTATAAGGGTGCCAGATTTTTTTTCGGCTTCAATTATTAACGTTGCGTGAGAAATTCCCGCCATTATTCTGTTTCTCTTGGGAAAGCTCCATATTGTTGCCTTGAATTCCGGCTCAAATTCAGAAAGTAAAGTTCCTCCGGATTCTACAATCTCCTCGGCTAATCGCAAATGAGAGCGGGGATACAATACCGACGGGTCTAGTCCGGAACCCGGTATCGCGATAGCGTGCATTTTGTTTTTCAGAGCCGCTTTGTGAGCGATAGAGTCAACTCCCAACGCCAAGCCGGATACGATTGAAATTGGATATTGAGCGATTTCAAGAATAAGTTTCTCGCACACATCCCTGCCATACCCGCTCACTTTCCTTGAGCCGACCACGCTAAGGAGTTTGTTATCCTGTGCTGGAAGGGTCCCAGCACAAAACAACTCTTTTGGAGGGTCTGGGATTTCTTTGAGAAGCGGCGGAAATTCCGAATATTTTAGCTTTCTTATGGAATAACTCATTTTTAAGATTCTACCATTTTCTGATACTATTATTGTATTAAACTATAAGACGGTGGTTATTGTAAAAAGCCGGTATGTTAGACATAAAATTCATCAGAGATAATCCCGATTTGATTTCAGAAGCCGCTCGTAAGAAGAGGATTAAATTTGATGTGAACAAACTCATAAGTATTGATGACAGTCGTCGCGATCTTCTTGCGCAAGTTGAGGAAAAACGGCAAATTCAAAACGAATTTAGCCAAAAAATTTCATCTGAAAATAACTCAACAATAAAACTTGATTTTATAGAGAAAATGAGGGTGGTAAAAGCTGATTTGCAAAACAAAGAGGAAAAGCTTAAAAGTATAATGAAGGAATGGCAAACACTCATGCTTCAAGTTCCCAATGTTCCCGATGTCTCCGTGCCGGACGGTGATAATGAATCGGATAATAAAGAAATCAAGAGTTGGGGAGAAATTCCAAAGTTTGGCTTCACTCCCAAGGGGCATATGGAAATAATGAAGAATCTTGATCTCGCCGATTTTGACAGAGGCACAAAAGTTGCTGGTTTCAGGGGATATTTTCTTAAAAACGAAGCGGTCAGTTTGTCCTTTGCCATATGGCAATACGCTTTTGATTTTTTCCTAAATAAAGGTTTCTCCCCTTTCATAGTGCCTTCTTTGGTTAGAAGAGAAACGATGATGGGTACTGGCTATCTTCCACAGGGTGAAGATGATTTATACAAAACTCAAGACAACGACTATCTTTCGGGCACAGCTGAGGTTGCTACTATGGGTTATTATGCGGATGAAACTCTTTCAATAAATTCACTTCCTAAAAAAATGTTGTCATTTTCTCCATGTTTCAGAAGAGAGGCGGGGAGTTACGGGAAAGATGTTAAGGGTTTAATCAGAGTTCATGAATTTTACAAGGTTGAGCAAGTGGTGATATGTGAAGCTGAACACGAAACATCGGTTAAATTTCACGAGGAAATAAACAGGAATACGGAAGAATTTATTGAAAGTTTGAATATCCCATACAGGACAGTTGTTAATAGTGGTGGAGACCTTGGTTTGGGACAGGTAAAGAAATATGATATTGAATTGTGGGTACCGTTGGAAAATACTTATAGAGAGATAAGTTCTGCTTCTTATTTTCATGATTTCCAGACTAGAAGATTAAATATCCGATATAAAGACAAGGAAGGAAAGACCAGATTTGCCCATTCTTTAAATAGCACCGCTATCCCCACGCCAAGAATCTTGGTGTCTCTTATTGAAAACTATCAGCAGGAAGATGGTTCTGTCCTTATTCCCGATATTCTTTCAAAATATATGGGTGGCAGAAAAAGAATAGGTTCGGAAGGGGTTTCTTCCGATGCGAAAAAACCTTAGATCTCCAAGAATAATAAAAAAGCGCAGAAAAAAGAAGATATTTAAAATCCTTTTTTTCCTTATGGCGGCAATCGGTTTCGTATTTGCACCCTCTTTTGTCTCCAAAAATTCAAATTTGCAAATAAAGTCTATTGCGGTTAACGGCAACTCCGTTGTGCAAACGGAAGAAATTACGAATTTGGTTCTGAGAGAAATAACTGGAAATTTTTTACACTTATATTCAAAGTCAAATATATTTTTGTATCCCCAAAAAACAATAGAAAGAAAATTATTAGAAAAATTCTCACGATTTAACAACGCAGAGGTGGAGATTACCGATTTTAACGACCTTAGCGTTTTTGTTACAGAGAGAGAGCCATTCGCACTATGGTGTCAAAGCCAAGATGCTCTCGCCTGCTATTTTGTTGATGATGACGGGTATATTTTTGATAAAGCGCCGGATTTTTCTCCAAATGTTTATTTCACGTATTTTGGTGAAATCCAATCTTCCGATAGTCCGGTGGGATCGTTTATGTTGAACCAAAATGAATTTTCAAACTCGGAAGCGGTGATTGAGGGACTAAAAGTTTTGGGTTTTAACCCTACCGGTTTAAAGTTTACAAAGAAAGACGGTACAGTCGTTCTTTCAAACAGTACGGATATCATTTTTCGCCTTTCAGATGACGCTTCACGCACTCTATCAAATTTTGAATCCGTAATAAATGACCCATCTCTTGATTTAAGAAACGGCAATACCCTTAAAGCGCGCTATTTTGACTTAAGATTTGGCAATAAAGTTTTTTACAAAAAAACGGAATAATAGCATATAATAAAGATATGAAAGCCATTATCTTTCTACCGCAGTATTTTTACTGGCACTACAGTAACGGTATCAAGGATCTGTTAAATAATCTTATAAATTTCCTGTCTTTAGTGTTTAGTTTTTTTTCAATCCCTATTCTTTTATCCACCATTTTTTCCCCGTGGCAGAGAATGGGGGAGCGTTATGCCAAAGGTTTTGACCTGTCTAAAACGGCCCAGACATTTGTGGTCAATACCATAATGAGGTTTGTCGGTTTTTTCATAAGATTTTTCACCATATTCATTGGTTTGATTTCTTTTCTCTTTGCCTTCGTTTTGTCTGTCCTGGTCTTTGTGTCTTGGTTGTTAATGCCCATTGTTTTAATTTTTATCCTATCTTTAGGCATAACCAAACTCTGATGAGCTGGAATGAATTTACAAAAAAACTGTCTCTGTGGGCACCCGCCGTCACTATGGAGAATATTATCTCTCATCAAACGAGGAAGATAATAAAAACCGTCCTTCTATTTTTAACTATCACCGGTTTTGTTTTGGCATCACAGATTTTGTTTGTTGGCAGTCAACGCCTTACTGGTCTTTTTTTTATTGTGTTGTTTTTCTATTTATTATTTCTATTTTCTGAAGCTTTTTTCTATTCCGTTTTCTTCAGAAAGGAAGATAGCTATTCTCGTTTCGGATATTTTTTGACTCTAATAATTTTCCAAACCCGCCGCACCGATTTAACCAAGGGATTTCTCAAGTCCGGCATTGGCCAAACAGTGATGGACCGGCTTGGTATAGACGAAGAATCGGTTCAAGATTTTTTGAAAAGAAGAAAGTTTTTCTTGTCTGCACAATCACTAAAAATTGAAGAAAGTGAAAGTCTATGGCGCTCATATCTATCCGCTATTTTTACTTACGACAAAGAGTTTCAATCTTTTCTTCTTCTGCACGAGGTGACGAAGGAAATTTTGTTACAAAGTTCTGACTGGGTTCTTTCCTTAATTTATCGCTCAATAGACAGTGAAAGGTGGTGGTCTAAAAAGAAACTCCAGTCAATAGGCGGGATAGGCAGAGCGTGGTCATACGGCAATGCCTATGTCCTTGAGCAGTTTTCTTCACCGCTTAGTGTGACATCCGATAGAGAGACGGGTCTCCATGAAACGGAAGCAATTTCTCTTGAGGTTATTTTATCAAAAAGCGTGGAAGCCAATGCTTTAATCATAGGCGATGATGGGGTGGGGAAAATTGAAGTTGTTGAGACACTTTTTAAAAAAATCAACTCTGGCGAGTCGTCTCCCGAGCTTAGAGATAAAAAGTTCTTGGTTTTTGATAGCGGTGGATTTATTTCACAGATTACAGATAAAGAACAGTTTGAGTCTATTTTGGCGAAAATCTTTTTTCAAACTGCGGAAGCCGGCAACATTGTACTGGTAATTCCTGATTTTGACGGACTTGTTAATAGTGCGAATTTAATTGGTACAAATTTGTCCGATATTATAGATTCTTATCTCTCCTCTTCCGCCATCCATATAGTGGCAATTTCAAACACAAGGTCTTTTCATACAATGCTTGAGCCCAACCAATCTCTAATGCAAAGATTTGATAAACTTATGATTAAGGGGGGCACGGCAAAAGACATTACCGCTGTTTTGGAAAACAGTGTAATGCATATTGAGCATTCAGAGGGGGTTTTCTTTACTTATCAAGCAATAACAGAAACCGTCAAAGCAGCCGAAAGATATTTTATTGACCGACCGCTCTATGATGCGGCAACTGACCTTTTGATTCAAGCCGTATCCAAAGCCAGGAGTCAGGACAGAGCACTTATTTTAAAAGAAGATGTTCTTTCTCTTATAAAAAGCCAAACAGGAATAGCTACCGGAGCCATTTCCATTGAAGAAAAAAACAAACTTGAAAACTTGGAAGAGCACTTGCATATGAGAATTGTCGGACAAGATGAGGCGGTTTCAGGGATTAGTAATGCTTTGAGGCGCGCACGCGCCGGTATCAGCAACCCCAACCGCCCCATCGGTTCTTTTCTATTTATTGGTCCGACGGGGGTGGGGAAGACAGAAACCACAAAAGCTCTCGGAGAAATTTTCTTTGGAGCAGAAAATAAAATTTTGCGTCTGGATATGTCGGAATACAACTCATCCGACGCTCTAAATCGCCTCATTGGCAGTATAAGCAATCCGGATGGCGGAGTTTTGGGCTCAATGCTTAGGGAAAACCCATACGGAGTCTTGCTTTTAGATGAATTTGAGAAAACAGAAAACCGAGTTTTGGATTTGTTTCTTCAAATTCTTGACGAAGGAATTTTTTCCGACTCTCTTGGACGCAAAGTTAGCGCTCGCAATCTCATCATTATCGCGACTTCAAATGCAGGCAGTGATATCATTTTTGACATTATAAGCAGGAGAGAAAATCTTTCGGACAAAAAAGATTTTATAGTTGATGAGATTATTCGTCGCGGTATTTACAAACCGGAACTCATCAACCGTTTTGACGGCGTAATTCTTTTCCACCCGCTTGAAGAAGAACATCTTAAGAAAATCGCTCGTCTTCAGTTGGAAGGACTTGCCTGGCGGCTTAAAGACAAAGGAATTATGTTTCAAATTTCGGAACCAATCATAAATTTTCTTGTAGAAAAAGGGACTGACCCAAAGTTTGGCGCCCGAGCATTGAAAAGAGCATTACAAGACTCTGTAGAGAAAGCGGTGGCGGAAAAGATTATTGATGGAAATATTCGCCCAGGTTCGGAACTGTCTTTAACCACAGAAGATTTAAAATAAGTTTGTGAGTCTGTTTATTTATTATACTATTGCGATATTGTGAATTTTTGGAAAAAGCTGAACAAGCCAATATTAGCTCTTGCTCCAATGGCGGATGTTACGGACCCCGCTTTTAGGTTTATTATTGCAAAGTATTCAAAGTATGAGGGATCGGATGTTGGTCAGTATGGCAACAAAAACACAAACAAATATCAAAAGTTTACCCCCCACCCCCACTTGGAAGTTAAACTTCCAAGTGGGGGTCTGGGTATTCCGACCGGAGGGCCGGATGTGATGTGGACAGAATTCATATCGGCTGACGGTCTGGCGCTTGCGCCAGAAAAGGGAAGAAAAAAACTACTCAAAGATTTGGAGTTTACGGAAATAGAAAGGCCGATAGTAGCGCAATTTTTCACTTCCAAACCGAAAATGATGGAGAAAGCCGGGAGACTTGCTTATGAGCTCGGTTTTGATGGTGTGGATATAAATATGGGTTGCCCCGACAAAAGTATAGAAAAGCAAGGTTCGGGAGCCGCTCTTATAAAAAATCCCGCTCTTGCCCGAGAACTTATTTCTGCTGCTAAATCGGGAGCAAAGGGTCTGCCCGTATCTGTGAAAACTCGCATCGGATACGGGAAGAATGAAATGGAAGAATGGATACCGGAGCTTATAAAAGAAAACCCTGCGGCGATCATTGTTCACGCTCGCACAAGGAAAGAAATGTCAAAGACTCCGGCTCGATGGGAAAGTATAAAAACAGCGGTAAGGATTCGCAATGAATTAAAAAGCGAAACACTAATACTTGGTAACGGAGATGTCTTAAGTATTGAAGATGCTTATTCAAAAATAAAAGATTCGGGATGCGACGGAGCAATGCTCGGTCGCGCGATATTCGGCAATCCATTTTTATTTCGTAATAAAAATGTCTTGAGTAAGATCGAAGGGCCGTATATTCCCACTGTAAAAGAAAAACTTTCTGTACTGGTTGAGCACACGACTCTATTTGAAAAAATTTTGGGCGATATTAAAAATTTTTCAGTAATGAAAAAACATTACAAAGCGTATGTTTCCGGCTTTGAGGGGGCGGTAGGGTTACGAGCAAAATTAATGGAAACCAACTCCGCTGGTGAGGTCAAAAAAATCGTTGAGGAATATTTACAAACTGTTGATAATTATTGATTTATTTTCTTTTCTGTCGTAGTATATGAAAAGAAGTACTTGTACAGTAAGTAAGTTTGGCGGTCCGC
>PFXE01000006.1 GCA_002791475.1 Candidatus Zambryskibacteria bacterium CG_4_9_14_3_um_filter_40_16
CTTAAGTAACAATTGGTTTAAAACACATTGTGTTTAAACTTTTTAAAGTTTTTAAAGTTTTTTCCAAACTGTAATTTTACCGACAATCCTTTCTATTGTATCGGCCGAACGTAGCTGGCGCGCTTCTTTTTTATTCAAAATCTTGGTGTGTTTGATATTATCCAACATATTATCTATATACCAAAGATTATTTTCATCAATTATCCAATTCTTCTTTATTTTTTTTAAATTAGCTGTCGCGTATGAGCGCAAAGTTTTTTCACCGTTACTGTTTAGAAAATATTCATGAAAATAAGACATTACTATTTCCCTTACAGATTTATAAACAGGGTCGCGATAACGAAGCGACGCGTGATTGGTCTTGCTAATTGCTCCCCACTTCCCTTCTTTCTTAAATAGTGCAACGACATGACTTTCATCGTTAAATTTTGTCTTTAAATCAAGGAGTATTGGCCTATGGCCGTGATACATAAGTATTGCAGTGGCAAATATCGCGCCCTCAAAACAGTGTGCTTTGTTTTTAACCAGTACATTTCTGGGAGAATAAAGTGTCTCTCCCCTTTTCTCAAAATTTATTGGCAAAGATTCTAAAAAATTTTGAATTTTTTGGGGAGTATTCAATCTTTTGAACAACACATTTTCTTCTTTGTTCAGTTTTCTCCAAAATCTGTCCATACAATCATTCTATATGATTTTACATATAAGCAAGAAAAGATTATTATACATACCTCTATGGATAAGCTAAAAAACAAAACAATAATAGTAGTGGGAGCAAGCGGAGGAATAGGTAGCGCGCTGTCGCGAGTGTTTTATGGAGAAGGGGCAAATGTGGTCCTTTCTGCACGCACAGAAGACAAGCTCGTCGCTCTTGCGAAGACATTGGGTGACGATCGCACCCTGGTGGTTCCCGCCGATGCGACAAATATTGATAGTATTCGTTCCGTTTTTAAAATAGCCGTAAATAAATTCAAGCACATAGACGCTGTTATCATTACAGCCGGAACATGGGACAGACTCTCACACGAAAATACCTGCGAGGAAGCAGTGGAAAAATTGGACAAACACTACAAAGCCATACTGACACCGACCTTTGTTGTCTCTTTCGTTGCTCAAGAATTTTTTAAGAATCAAGGGTTTGGTCTTATAGCAAACATCTCTTCCCACGCGGCTATTCGCCCGGAACTTCCTGGAAATCTTTCCTACGGGCCGGCAAAAGCCGCGGCAAGACACTTTATGTTAGCGCTTCGTAGCGAATTAAAAGGAACTGGTATAAGAGTAACGGATATTCAACCCGCAATAGTCAACACGCCTGACAACTCTTCAATGCTCAATACCGACGAAAAACGCAAACAAGCTGTTCAACCGGAAACAATTGCGCAGTGGATAGTTGAAAATTTTGACAACAAAGACATCCCTGCGGAAAAACTTTTTGATAGCAATGTGGTTTTGTAACGGAACATTAAATAACATTCTTCTTGCAAATTAGTAAAAATTGTGTTAGGGTTGGGGTGGAATACTGAACATATCACACACAAGGAGGAGGACATGGGTGAAGTTGCTGGCAGGGTTGTAATCGTCGTTGGGGCAAGCGGAGGAATAGGGAGAATAATCTCAAGAGAGTTTCACAATGAGGGAGCCACGGTGGTTCTCGTGGCACGAAAGGTGCCAAAGCTTGAGGAGTTGGCAAACCAGCTCGGAAACAAGCGCACAAAAGTTATACCCACTGACGCAAGCGTACCTGCGGATGTGGAGAGACTCTTTGCCGAAACGGTAAAAATGTTCGGTAAGGTGGACGCGGTGGTGATTTCCACCGGTAACTGGTCTCCAGTTTCAATTGACACTGACCTTAAAGAAGCCGTGGAGCAAGCCGAGCAGGACTTCCGTGCACACTTCTTGACGGTGTACACCGTTGGTCTCTGCGCTCAAAGATTTTTCCGAAAGCAGAGCTTCGGCGGATTGATCGTCAACATTTCCTCGCATGTTGCAGACCGCGCAAATCTCGTTGGAAATCTCTCTTACGGAAGTGCGAAGGCAGCAGCTAGTCGCTTCCTCAATGGAATTCGTTTTGAGATTTTTAACGAGACAAACAGGATTCGGCATGACGAAGAATCAGACACCTTCGTTCCTCGAATTAGGGTAACGGAAATCAAACCCGCTATCGTGAATACCCACGACAACAAGCATCTCCTTCCGACAAAAGAGATGCGTGACTTGGCGGTTCAGCCAGAAGAGATTTCCGGCTGGATTATCAAGCATTTCAATGATGTAAAGCTTCCTGTGTGCAAAAGCTTTACGTCCGAAGTAACTGTTTAAGTTGTTTTTGGGCCCCCAAACACCCCTCCACACACAGGTGGGGTGTTTTTTTAAAAAACTGCCAAAATACATATCTGGCTCACCGTTTATGGCATTTTATAAAACCATGCTAGAATCCATTGATGATTAAAATAGCCGAGTGGCTACATAAAGGGAAAAATCGTCAAACTATTTCCATAATAATCATATTTATAGCCGTACTTATTCTTGGTTATGGAACTTTAGAGTACTATAAAATCCAAAAGGAACTTGGGTCCCATATTGACGGGCTTAGCATGTCTTTGGCGAGTTTAGACCAAAAGAATATTGAATTAAAAAATACTTTGACGGCAGAAAGGTTAAAAAATGATTTTTTTGAAAATCAAATTAATGGCATTTCTTCTACCGTCAATCGTTTACAAAAATTAAGTGAAACCGACAAAGAGCTTCTGCAAAAATATTCAAAAGTTTATTTTTTAAACGAAAACTATACTCCTGACAATTTATCAGTGATAAACGAACAATACCTGTATGAAAAAAATAGAAACCATCAAGTTCACTCTCAAGTTCTGCCATATCTAACAGAACTTTTAGACACGGCAAAAATAGACGGCATTGCAATACAAATTATTTCCTCCTTTCGTTCTTTTGGCGAACAAAGTAGCCTAAAAAATGAATACGCAGTTCAGTATGGTTCCGGAGCCAATACTTTTTCCGCAGACCAAGGATATTCTGAACACCAGCTTGGAACCGCCTTGGATTTCACAACACCGAAAACAGGAACAACATTTTCCAAATTTAAAGAAACTGACGCCTACAAGTGGCTTCTTAATAATGCTTACAAATTTGGCTTCACGCTCTCTTATCCGGAAGGCAATACTTTTTATCAATTTGAACCTTGGCACTGGAGATTTGTTGGCACAACCCTGTCTGCCAGATTGCATGAAGAAAATAAATTTTTTTATGACCTAGAACAACGAGATATTGACTCGTACTTGATATCAATATTCAACTAATTCAAAAAAGACCAGTATTGTCTCTCGATAAAATTTATAGTAGAGTGATTGCCACAATAATACTGAAGTTTTAAACTTATGGACTCAAAAATAAAAGAGGAGGTGGCAAAAGGAGAGGGCGCGTCAATAATCAACCTAGTTGATTACCTTATAGAGAGAGCGCATGAAATAGGCGCCTCGGACATTCACATAGACCCATCAGAAAAAAATGTAAGAGTGAGAATGAGAATTGATGGAGTCTTGCACAACATCTGCGAACTTACCAAAAAAATTCATCCAGAGATGATTTCAAGAATAAAGGTTCTGTCAAGAATGAGGACGGACGAACATGAGTCCACGCAAGATGGAAGATTCCGTTATTCTTTCCCAAATACCAATAAATTTATTGATACACGTGTTTCCATCGCTCCGACATATCACGGCGAGAACGCGGTGTTGAGATTACTTTCTGATAAGGCGGGGAATTTTAATCTGGAGAGTTTGGGTTTTTCTGAAAGTGACAGAGAAAAAATCACATCGGCTCTAAAAAAACCCAGCGGGATGATTCTGGCAACGGGTCCTACGGGTTCCGGTAAAACAACAACGCTTTATACGTTGATAAAAATGCTAAATTCAAAGGATGTTTCCATAGTCACCATTGAAGACCCCATAGAGTATGCCGTGGACGGTGTGGAACAAATACAGATAAATTCTCGTACGGGTCTGACTTTTGCCAACGGATTGCGCTCAATACTTCGCCAAGACCCGAATATTATAATGGTGGGCGAAATTAGAGACTCTGAAACTGCCAGTATTTCGGTTAATACGGCTCTAACGGGTCATCTTATGCTTTCAACTCTTCACACAAATGACTCCGCCACCACGCTCCCCCGACTTCTTGATATGGGGGTTGAGGCGTACTTGGTGGCATCCACTATAAATATTGCAATAGGACAAAGATTGGTAAGAAAAATTTGTCAACACTGCAAAACAGAAAACAAGGTATCAGACGCCCTAAAACAAAGTCTTTCCAACACATCACTATCCGAACTCATAAATAAACAAGAAAATCTTTTTCGAGGAATGGGGTGCAATAGATGTAACGGTAGCGGATACTCCGGCAGAATATGTATTAACGAAATCTTGGTTGCGGACGATGAAATTCGTGAGGCAATACTAAAAAAGGCTTCGTCAAGCGATCTTAGAAAAATTGCTATAAAAAACGGCATGACTTCCATGCTTAATGACGGTTATTATAAAGCGATGAATGGGCAGACTACTATAGAGGAAATACTTAGAGTGGTTCATGAATAAAAAAAATACCAGTTCAAAAGAGGTTGGGGTAAAATTAAAAAACAACCACATTTCGGTTTTAAGATTAACAATCAAGCAACAAACTTTTTTCGCGAAGAGACTTTCTTTTTTGTTGAAAGCCGGAATACCTTTGGTGGAAAGTCTACGAATGCTAGAAGAGCAAACTTTTTCAAAGAAATACGCAAAAATTTTAAAACTAATAACGGAAAGTGTGTCTGGTGGTCAAACACTTTCTGCCAGTCTTTCAAAATTTAGAGGGATGTTTGGTTCTTTTGCCATAAACATAATCAGTGTCGGAGAAATGACCGGGATACTAAGCGAAAACCTTGACTACCTTGCCGAAGAACTGAAGAAGAAACACTCTCTTCGCAAAAAATTAATAGGCTCTTTCATATATCCAGCACTGATTGCGGTCGCGACGCTTGGAATTACTTCTTTTCTTATGATTTATTTGTTTCCAAAACTAATGCCTGTATTTAACAGTCTGAAGGTGGAACTGCCAATAAGCACAAGGACCGTAATATGGCTAAGCGATTTTCTTCGCCACTATGGCTTCTACTTGGTTATTGTTTTGATATTTTTAGTTATTATTTTCATAATCTCATTAAACAAAAGTAAGGGTTTTCACCTGTTTATTGACAGAACTATTTTAAGAATACCTTTGGTTGGTACCATTGTTCAATATTATAACTTGGCAAATTTAAGCAGAACCCTTGGGCTGTTGCTCAAGGGAGGAATGACTCCAAGCGAAGCCATTCCCATTACCGCAAAAACCACCAATAACAGAGTGTACAGAAGAGAAATAATGGCTCTTTCTCACACCGTAAATAGAGGGGAAAAAATTTCTAGCCACTTTAAGAATGACGCCAAACTTTTCCCGGAAATTCTAGGACAAATTGTGTCTGTTGGGGAACGCAGCGGCAATTTGCCCGATTCGCTTATATACCTCTCCGATCTGTACGAAAATGAGGTTGATGATTTTACAAAAAATCTTTCAAGTCTTATTGAACCCGTTTTAATGATAATTATGGGTATAGTGGTTGGTTTTATTGCCATATCAATAATTAGTCCCATATATGGAATTACCCAAAATCTCCAAGTCAATTAAAGATTTACAAAACAAAAATTTTGGATTTACTCTTATTGAAATCCTCATAGTTGTTGCTATTTTAAGCACGATTATAAGCTTGGGCCTTTTTTTCAGTATAGACAGTTATAAGGGTTATATTTTTCTATCGGAAAGAGATAATATCGTTAATGTTTTGGAAAAAGCAAGAAACCGGGCGCTAATAAATCAGTACGGTGTGCCTCACGGGGTTTGTTATGATGACAAAGAAAGTGAATATATATTATTCGGTGGTGCGGTATTTGATGCTTTTGATGAAAGAAATGAAAACATTTCCGGAAGTAAAATTGTGCAGATTTCAGGTTTTCCGTTGTGTGGTTCTGGAAATGAGATTCTGTTTTCAGAACTTAGCGCCGAGACTTCGGACAATCAAATAAACTTAACCGGTGGAAGAAAAGATTTCAATATAACTATAAACAAAGAAGGTGGAATCAATTGGTAAAAAATTTCAATCGGGGGTGGTGACTTTGGAAATAATGATTGCTTTTGCCGTGCTTATATTGAGCATATCAGCGGTAATTATGGTGGTTTTTGGTAACCAGTCAATCATCATTGACACGGAAAATAACAGTGAAGCTTTGCGCAAGGCGGTCTTTGGACTAGAGGAGGCGAGGGCGAGAAGTGGCACTGATTTTTATTCTATCGTTACCAAAACCGAGAAAGAATTTTCTGGCGCATTAGAATATACAAAAACTCTTCTTGTTGAAAATATAACGCGGTGCAAAAAACAAGCCACAAGCACCGTTTCTTGGGCAACCAATAACCAGAAAACGCAGAAAATTGAGTTAACCACATATTTGACCAATGTTGCGGAAGCACTGGCTTTGGGTGGAGATTGCGCGAGTGAAAAAACAAATTCCGGTTGGAACAATCCGCAGATATTCGCGAGTGACAATATCAACACCAGTAAAATTAATACTGTTGATGTCTTAAACGGAATTGCCTACTTTGGCACCAATGATTCGCCATACATAGAAATTGCCGACACAAGAAACGCAACATTGGTTCAAACCGGCGGTCTTTTGGTTAATTTTTCAAATAATTTTAGCGCCTCTTGGCCAATAAATGATTTGGACGCTATAGAGTGGCGCAATCCGTCAACTGGGATAATAAAAAATTTTGTATTTGTGGCAATAGCAACATCCACCAACCAACTTAATATTATTGATGTCACAGACATTCAAAATCCTTCTTTGGTGGCGGAGAGAACACTTAACAACGTTGACCCCGACGGCTCTTTTCCGGAGGGTTACAAACTTTTTTATTACAAAGATCGTCTGTATATAGGGACACGTGAAACGGCCGGAGCCGAATTTCATATTTTTAATGTTTCAGACCCGACCAACCCAGTAGAAATTGGCCAGGGTATTTCTTTAAACATAACCGTTAACGATATTGTAATAAAAGAGCAAAATGTGAATGGTGATATAAAGAGGTTCGCGTATTTGGCAACAAGTCAGGATTCAGGTGAGCTCAAAGTGTATGATGTAACAAATTTTGACAATAGTGGTATTATCACGGAAATATCCCAAGCTAAACAAAATCTGACCGGAATTCAAAACGGACAAAGTCTCTACATTGTCGGAAACAATTTGTATTTTGGGAGACAGTCAACATCCAACGGTCCGGATTTGTATGTTTATGATATTTCCAATCCTCAATTGGGTCTTAACCTTCTTGGTGTAGGTGACGTAGAAACTGCTGTGACACGAATTGTTGGAAGTGGTAGGTTTGTATTTTTGGCAACAGAAAAGAATGGTCAGGAAATACAGGTGTGGGATATTTCTGACTCGTCTAATTTATCGCGAATTAAAAATTACAACTTATCCCAAATATCAAAATTGGGAATTGATTACGAAAATAATTTTTTATATGCTGTGGGACAAACGACGCCAAATTTTCAAATGATTTATAGTCCTAATATATAACAATGAATAAAGGATTCACATTAATAGAAACGATGATATACATAGCTCTACTTACAATAATAATGACAGGAGCTCTTATTTCCATATACCAAATTTTCCAAAGCGTGAACAGTATAAATACAAAGGTTTCAATACAAAATGAAGGTAATTTTGTATTGAAAAAAATTAACTGGACACTGTCCGGAGTAGAAAGTATAGATATCCCCTCTGCTGGTGAATTTTCAGATACACTTTCTGTTACCAAAACAGGTGGAGCTCAAATTACAATTAGACACAATCCCGCCAATCAATCTGTTGAAATTCAGAATGGGACAGAAAATCCTTTTATTCCAATAACCAGTAACAACATCCAAGTTACGAGTCTGGGATTTGAGGCCACAACATCCCCCGTCTTGGGGGTTACGGCAACAACAACTCTTGGAAATA
This sequence comes from Candidatus Zambryskibacteria bacterium CG_4_9_14_3_um_filter_40_16, assembly GCA_002791475.1. Lineage (GTDB taxonomy): Bacteria > Patescibacteriota > Minisyncoccia > Phycocordibacterales > Zambryskibacteraceae > UM-FILTER-40-16. The sequence continues at coordinate 8,082 of PFXE01000006.1, forward strand.
CAGTGTTTCAAACCCTGAAATACTTAAGAAAATGACATATATAACAAAACAGAAAACGGAAAAAGGTTTTATTGCGTTAATGTCGGCTATTATTATTTCCGCGATTTTGCTTTTGGTGGTTTCGGCTTCAAACTTTTCAGGGTTTTACGGAAGGTCTAATGTGCTTGAGTCGGAATTAAAAGAACAAAGCGTCGCTTTGGCTGAAGCGTGCGCTACTACCGCTCTGATTAAAATGGCATCCGATAAACTATATAATCCTGTGAATGAAATACAAAATGTGGGAATAGGAAATTGCACGATAAAAAACATCTCCACTGTCGGAAATCGTAAAATAATCACTGTAGAATCTGACTACAAAAACGCGCTTACCAAAATTAATATAAAGGTTGATCCAATCAATGCGCAGGTAGAGTCTTGGGAGGAGGTTGCTGTCTCCGATTGAATACCCGGATATTGCGGAAAACTCACTTTAACTTAATATCCCTTTAGTTTGTTTATTTTTTCGTGTTGGCGAATTTTTTCGTGAGCTTTCGCCTCAATCTGCCTTATGCGTTCTCTTGTTACACCAAAAACCTTTCCCACTTCTTCTAGTGTATGAGTGAATCCATCAACAAGACCATGCCTCATTTCAAGTATCTTTCTTTCTTTTGCAGGAAGATCATCTAAAATTTCACGAACTTGGTCACGAATAATACGCCTTGATGATTCCTGGTCAGGAGAAAGTATTTTTTCATCGGCAAGAAAATCCCCCAATTTACTCTTGCCGTCATCATCTTCCCCAACGGGACTTTCCAGAGAAACAGTATTTTGATCTATTTTTTCTATATGATAAATCTTGTCAACTTCCATATTCATTTCAGCCGCTATTTCTTCAGGCAATGGGTCTCTTCCCAGATCTTGTGTTAAACGCCTTACAACTTGTTTATATTTGGCAATGGTTTCCACCATATGAACCGGAACACGAATGGTTCTTGATTGGTCGGCCAGAGCTCTAGTTATTGCTTGTCTAATCCACCAGGTTGCATATGTTGAAAATTTATATCCCTTTTTCCAATCAAATTTATCAACAGCTTTGAAAAGGCCGATATTCCCCTCTTGTATAAGATCAAGAAGCGTAAGGTCTGGGCTTCTTCCTACATATTTTTTGGCTATTGAAACAACCAAACGCAAGTTAGCACGGGCTAGCAGATTTTTTGCTTCTTCGTCACCAGATTCAATTCTTTTTGCCAACTCTTTTTCTCGAGCCCCCGGAATAAGTGGATATTGACCAATTTCTTTAAGATACATTTGAATGGAGTCAAAAGAAGAATCACTTTTGTTATATCTATATTTGTTTTTTCCTATCTCTTCTTCGGGAGTAAGATTGAGAAGTCCGCCGCCCTCAAGAATATCTATGCCGGCTGTATGCAGTTTGTTATATAAATCTTCAAGAAAAATAATCTCCTCTTCAATTTTGGGAAACTCTCTTAGAATCTCATCGTATGTTACAAACCCCCTGGCTCTGCCTTTTTCAATCAGTCTACTGACTTTCGCTACCGTTTCTGCTTCCTTTTTCTTGGCCTTTGTTTTCGGTAACTTTTTTACTATTTTTTTGGAGTATTTTTTGGAAGCTTTTTTGGCTTTGGTCTTTGATGTTTTTTTTGGTTTTTTGAGATTTTTTTTGACGATTTTCTTTTTATTCTTACTGCTTTTTTTGATGGTTTTCCTCATTTTTTTTGTTTTATTATTTTTCTTTGCCATTTTGGTATTAAATTTAAAAATTAATTTTTTATTCAACCGACTCACCAACGGTTTTTTTCTTCGTTAACTCACCAAGTTTAACTGAAATACTTTGGCAAACTTTGAGTAATTCTTTAGCCTTTTTTTCATCATGTTTCTGCTCATGTTCTTGAAGCTCGGACATTGCATTAAGAAATTCCTCGCGTAAAAAATCTTCTTCAAAGTGCGACAACAGCTCGTTTATTTCTTTTTTTAACTTGTCGCTATTATCATAATATGCTTCCGATTCAAATACTAATTCTTCATTTTCACCCTTGTAATCATTCAGGATCTTATTCAGACCATCTTCACCAACAAACTTCTTTATCGCAGACCTAACATCTTTAACCGAGACTACGGGTTCTTCCACGGACTCCAACCAACTTATAATTCCCACGATTCTTCTTTGAACGGAGCTTCTTTTTTTGCGTTCATCAGAAAGAATTTTTGCATCTATGGAATCAGCTTCTTGTATTATGTTTGGCTGTTTAGTGTTTTTTAAGTCATTCCATATCGCTTCTTCGCGAATTCCTGTTTTTCTGGATATTTGAGAAACAAAGTGCGATTGTTCTATTGAGCTTTGTAACATTGCCACATACGGTAAAACTCTCAACTGAATCTCTTTTGCTGTTTTTATTTTATCTTTTTTCTCTAACAATAAGTGGTCTAAATAAAAATCGATTATATGTTTTGAGTTTCTTAAAGAATCTTTCCAAAGTTCAATATCTTTACATATAAGTGAAGCCGGATCTAAACCGGCCGGCAATTGGGCTACTTTAACCTCCATACCCATTGACAATGCCAGTACTGCGCTCTTATTTGTAGCCATAAATCCGGCATTGTCCGAATCAAAAACCATTAGGATTTTGTTTGATAATTTCCTTAACTTATCAAGATGCTCTCGAGTAAATGCCGTACCGGAAGTGGCCACCGTATTGGTAGAACCCGACTGATGACTCATAAGCAAATCCATTTGCCCCTCAACCAAAACTGAATAGTCCTTGGAACGAATAAAGTTTTTAGCTTTGTTTATACCATACAAAACTTCACTTTTCCTAAAAAGGATGGTTTCCGGAGTATTGAGATACTTGGGAGCATTTTTACTCTCATGAAATATCCTTCCGCTAAAACCTATTATTCTGTTTGAGTTGTCAAAGATTGGAAACATTATTCTTCCACGGAAAACATCGTAATACCCGGCACCATCAGAAGATTGACTTTCACTTTTCTTCGCCAAACCAGACTTTACAATTTCTTCTTCTTTGAAATCTTTTTCTTTAAGATACTGAATCAGACTTCTCCATTCGTCGTTCACAAAACCCAACCTCCATTCCTCAATTGTTTCCTTCTTGAGCCCTCTTTTTTCCAAATATTGAATTACATCTGGATTATCATTTAGGTTTTTTACGAAAAACAATGTCGCAGTTTCCAGTGTCTGATATAAACGCTCCTTCTCTCCTTTTTCTTTCAGATTTACTCTTTCAAGAGGCACCCCCGCTCTCTCGGCTAAAATTTTTAATGAGCCAAGAAAATCAGTGCCTTCAAATTCTTGTACAAAAGTAAAAATGTCCCCTTTTACTCCGCAACCAAAACAATAATAACTGCCACGAGAAGGAGAAACGAAAAAAGACGGTGTTCTTTCGTTGTGAAAAGGACACTTAGCTTTGAAATTGTTTCCAGACTTCTCTAGTTTGATATAAGAAGAAATGACTTCTTCAATGGGTAGTTTGTCTTTTATTTTTTCTACGGAGGATGACATTTAATACTGGTTGTCAAACATTAACCGACCGCACATATAAGCAACAAGAAAGGGGGTTGAAAGTGTTATGCCTATTTTACCCCTCTGCTGATCAAATCCTTTATCATTTTATTTTTAGGACTTCCTTCATATCCCGTGCCCGCGGGTATAATTCTTCCTATAATAACATTCTCCTTAAGACCGACCAGTTTGTCTTCACTACCACGAATAGCGGCGGCAATAAGAATTCTGGTGGTGTGTTGGAAAGATGCGGCAGAAAGAAAACTGCTTCGCGACAAAGAAACCTCGGTTATACCCATAAGCATGGGGGTGAATTTTGCCTCTTCCTTTCCGGCTTTTTTGACTTTTTCATTTTCTTGCAGTAAAACCCCCACTCGCACAACATCTCCTTTATTGTAGTTTGTGTCGCCGCCATCTACTATCTTTCGTCTAGAAAACATTTGACGAATAATAACTTCAATATGCTTTCTGGACACCGATTCCCCTTGAAGCTCATAGGGCTTACTGATTTCTTTAATAATATAATCTTGTGTCACCTCTCGTCCGGCATACTTAAATAATTCATCGGGGTCAGCCGAGCCGTCCGTAAGTCTGTCTCCTTTTTTAATACTATCTCCCGTCTTTACCAAAATCATTCTATTGGGAGCAACAGTATATTCAACCTTGTCCTTTGTTTTGGATTGTTCATCAGGAAGTACAACTATGAATCTTTCCGTTTCATTTTTTCTTACTTCAGTCACCGTACCGCTGACGTGGCTAACCACGGCGGGATTTTTTGGTTTTCGATTTTCAAATATTTCTTCAACCCTTGGTAAGCCCGAGGTGATATCACCGCCCACAGAAGCAGTGCCTCCTGCGTGAAATGTTCTCATTGTTAGCTGAACGCCGGGCTCTCCAATTGCTTGTGCAGCCACCGTTCCTACCGCCTCACCTATATCAATAACTTTTTGTTTTCCGAGATCAACACCGTAACATTTAACGCAAATACCATTAACAGATTTACAAACCAAAGGAGATCTGACCAAAACCTTATTTACTTCTTTTGATTCTATAAGGATGGCATCTTTTTTTGTTAAGAAATCTCCTTTTTTGAAAATAATTTTTCCTTCCTTGTCTAAAACATCTTCCGCAAGAAACCTTCCCCTTATGTTTTTTGCAAGGGACGCTTCTATGCCCGCGGAGTTTATGGAAGTCACAACGATACCTTCTTCGGTTCCGCAATCTTCCTCGGTTATAATTGCATCTTGCGCCACATCAAAGAGTCTTCTTGTCATATAACCAGCCTTTGCGGTATTAAGAGCGGTATCGGTAAGACCTTTTCTTGACCCGTGAGTGGTAATAAAATATTCAAGGGGGGTTAATCCCTCTTTGTTGCATGACAGAATCGGAAATTCAATTGTTTCTCCCGCGGTATTGGTGATGAGACCCTTCATCCCAGCCATTTGAGTAAGTTGGGAAACAGAACCTCTTGCGCCGGAGTGGAGCATGTCCGAAACGGAGCTATTTTTGGCCAAAACCTTAGGAACAAGAATTTCAATTTCTCCCTTGGCAGAATGCCAAATTTCTATATGTTTTCTCAACCTCTCATCTTCTGACATCAAACCTTGGTTAAACTGCTCCACTACTTCATCAGCTTTAACTTTGGCAACTTTTATAATGTCCCATTTTTCTTTTGGGACAACGACATCATCAATTCCCCAAGTAATACCGGAATATGTTGCGTATTTGAATCCGAAGCTTTTTACTTTATCAAGAATGGGTGGAATGTTATCAACACCATATCTTTCTATAAGATCATCAACCAATAGAGCCATTTTCTTTCTGTCCACTTCATGGTTTACGAACGGATAATCCTTGGGCAAAACACTGTTAAACAGAAGTCGCCCCACCGTAGTTTCAATCAACTTCCCTTCAAATTCCTTGTACTTTTCAGAATCGGTACCCAGCACCTTTATAAGTGCCCGAAAACCAACTTCACCAAAATCATATCCTGTAATAGCACTGTTTGGGTTTGAAAATATTTTCCCTTCACCCTTTTCCCCCTCTACCGTTTTTGTCATCCAGTAACACCCCATAACTATATCCAACATTTTGGCTATAACTGTTGGCTCTCCATTTCCCGGTTTGAGAATGTTTTTATCGGAAGCCATTATATATTTAGCCTCCAGTTGCGCTTCATTTGAAAGTGGTACATGAACCGCCATTTGGTCTCCATCAAAATCAGCGTTGAATGCGGTGCAAACAAGAGGGTGGACTTGGATGGCGTTTCCCTCAATTAAAACTGGCTTGAATGCCTGTATACCGAGACGGTGCAAGGTGGGAGCACGATTTAGTAAAACATATTTTTCTTTGATTACTTCTTCTAAAATTGCCCAAACCTCGGGAATACCATCCTCTATAAGACGGCTGGCACCTCTAATATTAAATGCCAGTTCTTTGCTAATCAGTTGCGATATAACAAACGGTCTAAAAAGCTCAAGGGCCATATGTTTAGGAAGTCCGCATTCGTGTATTTTGAGATCAGGACCAACCACAATCACAGAACGTCCGGAGTAATCCACGCGCTTTCCTAAAAGATTTTGACGAAACAGTCCTCTTTTTCCTTTGAGATTATCCGCCAAAGATTTTAATGGTCTTCTTTGCGCTTGACTTCCAGCGGCAGAAACCGCGCTTCCATGCCTTATAGAGTTATCAATGAGAGCATCTACCGCTTCTTGAAGGATTCTCTTCTCATTCCTTAAAATTACATCGGGAGCGTTAATATCCTTCAATTTCTTCAAACGATTGTTTCGATTGATTACTCTGCGATAGAGGTCGTTGACATCGGATGTCGCGTAACGACCACCGTCCAATGGGACCATTGGCCTTAGTGCGGGAGGTATAACCGGTATTCTGGTCAAGAACATCCATTCGGGTCTTACTCCGGACAAAGTCATCTGGTGAACAAGACTGATGCGTTTGTTGAGTTTCGGCATTTCAAGCGCACTGGCACCTTCTGCCTTTTTTTCCAACTCTTCTAAAAGTTTGTTAAGGTCAACTTTTTTAAGAATGTTATAAATGGCTTCAGCGCCTATCCCTGCTTCAAAAATTGTTCCGTACTTCATTGAATAGTTGTGGTATGAGACCTCGTCCAACACCCCTCCTTCCTTCACTGATTCTATTTCCTTTTTGGCGTTGACCAAAAGCTCCTTGAGCGCTTCTTTTGATTTGTCGTCTTTTAAATTTTTTACCTTTGCCTTGTATTCCGAATCAAGGTCTTTTAACATTTTTTGTTTCTCTTCATCAAAAACCTTCGTCACTATGTATCCCGCAAAATAGACAACTTTTTCCAAATCGGCCGCTGTGATACCCATTATTAACGAAAGTCTTGACGGCATACTCTTGAGGAACCAAATGTGCGACACAGGACTTGCCAACTCTATATGACCCATCCTCTCTCTTCTAACGACAGAACGAGTTATTTCTACGCCGCATTTTTCACAAACAATACCTTTGTATCGGATACCGCGATATTTTCCGCAATAACACTCATAGTCTTTATCTGGACCGAATATCTTCTCGTCAAAAAGCCCGTTTCTTTCGGATCGTTGTGTCCTGTAATTTATTGTTTCAGGTTTTGTAACCTCTCCAAATGACCATTCTTTTATTCTTTCGGGAGAGGCGAGTTTGAGAGTTATTGTGTCAAAGTCTTTGGGATATGTATTTTTAGTTTTCATAATTTTAATGTTGGTATTATTTATTAAGAAAGCTCATCTTCCTCTTTTTTACTCGACCCAGTATTTTTCAAATCAACATCAAGAGCTAATCCCCTAAGGTTGTTTAAAAGGACATTGAACGAGGCCGGCAAATTTGACTCCGTAATCTCTTCCCCTTTCACTATTGAGTCAAACGCAGCCGATCTGCCGATTATATCGTCGGACTTTATAGTAAGCATTTCCTGCAGTGTACGGGATACACCGTGACCAAGGAGAGCCCAAACCTCCATCTCTCCAAACCTTTGGCCGCCACCCTGCGCTTTTCCTCCCAGAGGCTGTTGTGTAATAAGAGAGTATGGACCAATTGACCTGGTGTGAATTTTATCCTCTACC
>PFXE01000004.1 GCA_002791475.1 Candidatus Zambryskibacteria bacterium CG_4_9_14_3_um_filter_40_16
AGGAACATTTTTTCTTTTTGGGGTTGCCGAGTGAAGCGAGGCGGTGGCGGGGCTTTCGTGGAGCGTACGATTTAATTTAGAGCTACCACGCGCTCCGCGCGTGCGAAGCATCAGCGATTTTGAAATAGGTGCGAGCTTGGTAAAATAGAGACACCAAAACAGAACTTATGGGTTTGAAAACCCGTCTTGCTATTTTATTTGTGTAGCAGTATTCTTGAATTAAAGTTAGATTGATACTATAAATACGCAACAATGAATTTGATTGAATCTGTAATTCGCCGATTAAAAAATGACAAGAAACCACAAAAGGGATTCACTCTCATTGAAATTCTTGTCGTCATAGGAATTATCGCGATTTTGGCGGCTATAGTAATAATCGCCATTAACCCATCAAGGCAGTTCGCGCAGGCCCATAACACTCAAAGAATAAGCGGAGTAACCGCCATACTAAACGCCGTGGGTCAAAATATAATAGACAATAGGGGAACATTTACATGCGCGATAGACATTGCCGGAAGTTCAACCCCGATAACAATTCCCGCCACATCAACAATAATTAAAAAGGAGGACGGAGTGGACCTTAGACCTTGCATTGTCCCAACTTATATTTCAGAAATCCCAGTAGATCCAACATCTGGGAGTAATTCGTGTGATGAAGATTTGGAATGTTCAACCGGGGATTATAATACAGGCTATGAAATTTTCAAAAACGCAACAACCAGCAGGATAACCGTAACCGCCCCTGATGCCGAATTAAACCAGACCATATCAATTACTCGTTAAAACAATTTTGGCTGTTTAATTTAATCAACATTTTATCCACACTTATTACACAACTTTAAACACAAAAAACCATTGACTTTTTGTATATATAATAAGAGAATTATGTTAGGTTTATTCTCACCGAGGAACTCCAATAATAAACACACGGGAACCAAGCGCTAGAGCCAAACGACTTTGCCAGGAACCCAAAATTAAAAATAGTGGGGCTCTCCTCAAAAAGGAGAATGAACCAAAACAAAATCTCGCTTTCGGGCGGGATTTTGTTTTTACACAAAATGGTTTGGGTATATATTAATATCACACATGAATAAGAACTACATAAATCCGATAAAGTTAATTATCGCAATTTTTGTAATTGTTGTTCTTGTGATTGTAAAAATTTTTGTTTCTTCCTGCAGAGAATCTGTTTGCATAAAACCCATTCCCTCTTTTTGGAATTATACCATTTTCCTTGATACCAAAACCGCAACAACCATTTACCCAAATATATATTTGCCCGAAGAAATGTATTCACATTACATATCGGGAGAGCTGAGTATAACCGAAAGCTCCGTATTGCTTCACGAAAGAACTCACATAGAGAGGCAGGGCTCTTACGGCCCAATAAAATGGTTATTCAATTACATCTTTTCAAGAAAATTTAGATTAAACGAAGAGCTTTTTGCCATTAGAAAACAAATGGAATTTCTCGCTTTAAATGGCGAAGATTATGATATAAACAAGAAAGCAAGCCAATTTTCAAGTCCCACCTACCTCTGGGTTACCACAAAAGAAAAGGCCGAAAAATTGCTAACTCAAATGTGGGATGATGTTGTGGATTGAGTTCTCCCCTACTCAAAAACAATACTGCTGTACAATGGATTCTATGATGGGATATGGATACGGAAGTCAGGCATATGGAGTCGGTGAATTGGGATTTCTAACTTGGTTGGTTATCCTGATTGACCTTACTCTCCTTGGAATCTGGCTCTGGCAAAAAATTTCACATAAATAATATAAAAGCCAAAAGAGATTATATTCGCTTGCATTATATTTTAATGTGAGTTAGTATGTTCGTTGCACCATTATAAGTTAAATTCTAAATAGTGATGGATGAAAACACACAAGGTGCTTCACCTATGCCCGAAGAAGAGGTAAAACCCGTAACGGAAGGTGAAGGTACGGAAACCGCTTCTCCCGCAGTAGAGGAGAAGCAAACAGAGGGAGAAGCAAACCCTATGTAATATACAAAAAACGCCCCCAAAAGGGAGGCGTTTTTTGTATCAATTCCTAAAATTTTATATTAGAGATTTGTTGAGAAAAAACTCTGGCTTGAGGTGGCAGTGTTACCGCCAGCATCGGTAGAAACAACCAGGTAATAGTATACAGCCGGAGCTGAAAGGTCGGAGAGTTCAAATTCGTGTTCGGTAGACAAACTGTCAGAGCCCACGGTCAAAGCACCTCCTCCTATTGATACTGGGGTAGAGGTTCCATACCAAACTCTGCCTGTGGCGGAAACATTGGTCGTCCATCTTATTTTTACTTCATTAGAGTTTATTATGGAAGAGCTTGGAAAAGAAACCGTAATATTGGAAGCAATTTCAGCATCTGTGGTTATAAATGAACCTTCAGTAGATTCAGTCCCGTTACCGTTTGCATCCATTGAACCAACCTTAAAATAGTAAGTGGTTGAAGCGTTAAGGTTTGAAATTTCAATAGTGTGATTTTTGGAGAATGAAGAAGAAGACTTCGCAGACGCGCTTGATGTCGCGAATCCAGAAGTCGTACTAAACCAAACATTGCTTGTGGAATTTTCATTTGTTGTCCAAGAAATTCTGGCTGAATCAGAATCTATGTTATTTACCGCTACTCCTGATATTACTGGTGCTTGAGTATCGGTGGGGTCGGTTCGCCCGCCGTTGTCATTAATTTTTTTGGCTATCCCTGCTGGTAGGTTCTCACATATTGGAACAATTGGCTTATCATCTCCGCTATGTTTCCTCAACCAACCCGGTGCTATTAAATGACCCGGGGGTACACAGAGACCGTGTCGTTTCCCTCTGTTGCTCACATTACTGTTGTCATCATCCGAATCAAATTCTGAATCATCATCAATTTTTACCAACCCCCTGCCCCTAAATTCCTCATTCAGTTTTTTCAAGGTTAAGGGTCCCACAAATCCGACCTGTTCAATTCCAAATTTCTTTTGGAAATTCTTTACCGCCTTAGAAGTTAATGGACCGAAAAACCCAGTAATCAAACCTTCAGGATAAATTGAAGCATCCGCCGCTAATATCGCTTGGAGAGCGGCCACGTCATCACCACTTAGACCCTGGCGAAGGCCTCGTATTATTTCAACACTACTTTGGACATTTTGAGAAGCAGATACAACCTGCTGTTGTGCTGTCCTTAACGCTTCTATTCTAGTTTGCAAGACCTTTATTTGTTCAAGCAAACCTTGTATTTGTAATGAAAGATTGGCATTCGCAGATGTCTGTGCAGACGCCGATGTGGTGAAACTTCCAAAAACAAAAACCGAAAAAATTGCCAACACTATTATTCTGTTCATAATTTAAATTTTATTACTGTTGATTACTACTAATCGCGGACATTACCGCCTTCTATGTCAGACGACTGTCAAGACCGCTTCTTACAGATTATATCATTTTTACTGTCCCGCCTTTGTGGTTTAGGTACTTACTAAAACACCAATTCTCTCACCGTTTGGGCGAGAGAATTGGTGTGCGGTGACGTGAGTAGATAGCAAACTACGCTTGGTTTGGAGAAACTTGGGCGCTAGTTTTTTCGCAATCACGACATGTTTTCTTGTGCGTGAACAGCTCATAGAGAGCGGAAAGACCCACAAGAACATATATCAAACGGGAAATCAGCGCTCCTTGACCGCCAAATATCACTCCGATGTCCCATGAAAATAGACCCTGGACCAACCAATTCAACCCCCCGACAATAAGGAGAATGAACGTGATTTTATGCAATCCTTTCATACTTATACGTGTGTTTTATAAAACGACCTTTAAATAAAGTATAACACTAGTTTGCTATACATATGTTGAATAACTTAACCTGTTCGTTGTAATTATTTATAAACCCTTTAGCTATTGCGTTTTTGGAGTTGATTTCTTTTGCCAGAGCGTTATATTCTTCTACTTTTTGGTTATAGTTTTCTCTGTTGCGCTGGCTTTTTTCCATTGTTTGAAGCTCCTCTTGCACTATATCAATTTGAACTTTAAGAATATCTATTTCCGAAACAATTGAGTCAATCTGTCCCTTAAGAACATTGCTTACGGTGGGACATTGCGACAGTGGTTTTGAAAAAATCTGAACCCCAATCCATGTACTCTTCCCTTCATATCCCCCCCTGCCTACCGCCACACCAAGATTGGTAAATTTTGGATTTAAAATATTGGCACGATGACCTGGGGAATTCATCCATGCGCCAACGAGTGTCCTGTCGTCTTCAAAATTGCCCAAAGCTATGTTTTCACCTATTGAAATATATTCATACATAAAATCATCCGCGACGGTAGAAGCTGATTCCCCTATGGGTGAAACATGTTCAAAATATTGCCTTGCGAACATATCAGAAAGTCTTTCTTCCGCCACTTTGTTGAGTCCCGAGTCATTCAAAAGCGCGGACAAACCTATATTCGCTCTTTCTTTGTTGGTAAACGCAAAAACTCCCGGATTGGTTAGATATGATCTGGATGATTCAATTTTGGAAACCAAACTACCAGGGGTACTGACCTCTTTCTGGATGTTCTGCAAAATGTCCAGGCTGTTTCCGTTTTTTATAAAATCCGAAATTTTATTGAAAGAGCCCCGTGTATTCAGGTACCAAAACAATGACAAGCTTGCAACAATGGTGGCAAGCACGATAAAAATAACGGCTAACTTCTTGAATTTAATTTTTCCCATTTATTTTTGCGAATACAATACAAATTGTGGAGTGAAAGCACATTATACCAGATTATTTTTTGCTGATTTTTGACACTTAGAGTCAATGATTGACCTTTTTGTTCTAAACCCTTTATCTGTTAGAATATTCTTAATGGCAGACAAAAAGAAACTAGACACATCCCCTTACAAAGGAGTCCGAGATTTCTACCCGGAAGATATGTATGTGCTAAATTACATTACCTCTGTAATGAGAAAAACGGCTGAAAGCTTTGGCTACAGCGAATACGGAGCATCCCCCATTGAGCCCGCGGAACTATACAAAGCCAAAAGCGGAGAAGAAATCGTAAGTGAACAAACATACACATTTACCGATAGGGGTGGGAGAGAGGTTACTCTGCGACCGGAAATGACACCAACGGTTGCCAGAATGGTAACTGCCAAAAAGCGTGAGCTTTCTTTCCCCCTCCGCTGGTATTCCATATCAAATATGTTTAGATACGAAAATCCGCAAAAGGGGCGCTTACGGGAACATTATCAGTTAAATATGGACATTTTTGGTGTTTCTGGTCTTGACGCTGAAGCAGAGATAATAGAGACGGCTTGGCAAATGATGAAAAACTTTGGTGCCAAGGATGATGATTTCCAGATTAGGATAAACAGTCGCTTGATACTTGATGATATATTCTCGTCTATAGGCATTAAAGATTCGGAAAAAACCGTTCTTTTAAAAATTATTGATAAGAAAGATAAAATAAGCTCTGATGTGTTTGCAGACAGTATCAAAAAAATAATCGGAAACAGGTCAAATGAATTATTAAATTTATTTGAGGTTAATCAGAGAATTTTGGACCACCTTGGAACGGATAATCCGAATGTAAAAAATTTGATTGGCCTAATCGAGAGACTAGATTCTTTCGGTATAAAAAACATTCAATATACCCCGAGCTTGGTTAGAGGATTTGATTATTACACGGATATTGTTTTTGAAATATTTGACACTAGTCCGGAAAATAAACGCTCCTTGTTTGGTGGCGGTAGATACGATGATATTTTTAATCTTTTTGGAGGAGATGTAATTCCAGCTGTGGGATACGGTATGGGAGATGTAACGATTAGAGATTTCCTCACAGAACACGGACTAATGCCAGAATATAAAAGCAATACGGATTTGTTCATATGCCAAGTTTCTCCCGTTTCCACGCAAGAAATATCGTTCTTGGCTTCCAGATTACGCGCTTCAGGCATAAATGTGGCTATAGATTTGAGTAAAAGGAAAATAGGAGACCAAATTAAAAATGCGGACAAGATGATGATCCCCTTCATCGTTTGCGTCGGCGAAGAGGAAATAAAAAACAAAATATATAAAATCAAAAATCTGAAATCAGGAAAGGAAAACGCTCTTGAAGAAAAAGAAATTTCAAATTTTATAAAAACATCTGGGGTATAAGCAAAATATTGTCTTATGCGTAAAATAGTTTTTGACATAGAAACAAGCAACATCTTCTCCGAGGTCGGGAGCAACGACCCAGCGATGCTTGATATTTCCGTAGTTTGCATACACGATTCGCTTACCGACAAATACAGCTCATATCTTCAGGAAAATTTAAACAGTTTATGGCCAATACTTGAAAGGGCTGATATGTTGATCGGTTTTAATTCCGACCATTTTGACATACCTCTATTAAATAAATATTATCCCGGAGACCTAAATAAGATAAAAAGTTTGGATATTTTAAAAGAAATAAAAAATTCATTCGGAAGAAGAATGAAGTTGGAACAGATAGCACAAGGTACGCTTGGAACCGGAAAAAGCGCGGACGGGTTGGAAGGCACCAGATGGTGGAAAAATGGCGAGTATCAAAAAGTTATTGATTACTGCTTGGACGATGTCAGAATTACAAAACAAATTTACGAGTACGCGCTAAAAAATAATACACTCTTGTTTAAAGAAGGTGGAGAAATTATAACAATCCCCCTAGACACTTCAGGATGGGAGGTTGAGGGTGGGAGCGCCATAACGCACACATTGCCTTTTTAGGATATGGTATAATTTTCTTTCAAGATGGACCCGCAAAAACAAACACAAGAATCACAAGGAGAGAAGGCAAACCCCCTTTTAATTCCCATTTCCATTATATTGTCTGGAGCATTGATTGGCGCGGGACTCTATTTGTCCAGCAGACCAAGTGCCAGCGAAGTAAGAAGCTCTGGCAACAATTCGGTGGTTGATGACATTAATGTGCCGTCAATTAAATCGGATGACCATGTTTTTGGCAACCCCAGAGCAGAGGTGGTCATCATTGAATATTCAGATACGGAATGTCCATTTTGTAAAACTTTTCATGCTACGCTAAAACGAATTGTAAACGATTATGGAAAAGACGGTAAGGTTGCGTGGGTCTACAGGCACTTCCCCATCGCTCAACTGCACTCTAGAGCTGGAAAAGAAGCCGAGGCTACGGAATGCGCGGCGGAGCTGGGTGGAAATAGTAAATTCTGGGAATTTACAGATGCTGTATTCGCCAGAACACCGTCAAATAACGGACTAAACCCCGCAGAACTCCCCAAAATAGCGGAAGATATCGGATTGAATGTAAACAAATTTGAATCTTGTCTTTCAAGCGGTAAATACGCAAAAAAAGTTCAAGACCAATATAATGAAGCCATTGTCGGTGGAGGAAACGGAACCCCTTTTAGCGTTGTGTTTGCCAAAGATGGGCAGAAAATTGCGGTTAAGGGTGCACAACCATATGAAGTTCTAAAAACAATAATTGAAGCATCTCTTAATCCTACCCTCCCTGTCGCGCCATAGATGCTCGTAGAGAACAAAATTGGCACTTGCCCCTGCCACAAACTTTGTTCCAGAATGAAAGATTGTATATATCCGTGGCTATTTGTTGAGTCAATTTTAAAGCGCTATCGGACTCTTCTTTCCCGATAAGAAAAACCTCTTTTTTAAATCGACCCTTTGTGTCCGGTTCAACAAAATCAATTTCTCCAGAAATCATTTTGTATTTTCTTTTTTCAAAATTATCAAGAAGAAGTTTATAGAAATCCAGTTGTCTCTTTATATTTCCGTTTGAGTTTTTTGTTTCACCCAATATATCGTTTCTGGCTTTTGCGCTACCCGTCTTGTAGTCAACAACATTTACTCCCCCTTCCGAAAGAATTTCTATTTTATCCAACATCCCCCTCAACAGTAATTTTTTGTCTTTCATAAACGGTATGAAGATGCCGGATATCTTGAATTCATTTATGATATTCTTTTGCCAAGAATTTTTATATTTTTCATAATACAACGAGAGCGCTCTTTGTCCTTTTTCTAGAGAATCTTCGTAATCTCCCAGTGAGAGCGGTTGTTTCGTCAAATTCCTTTCAAACATTTTTAGCAATTGAACACTGGATAATTTTGTATCTATTCTATACTTGTCAAAAAACTCTTTTAGAGCGGAGTGCATTGCTATACCGAACATCTGGTGTTTTTGCGGAGCTTTGGGCAAGCGTATAAGATTTTCAAAAAAATATTTCCACGGACATTCCATAAAATTGTTAATGGCAGTTACAGTAAGCCCCTGGTCCAAAAACAATTTTTGTAAATATTTTTTGTTTTTAATATCCATCCCCGCGCCCAATTTTCTTCCCTTGCCAATCTTTCGGCTTAACGACGTTTTTGTTTTGATTGTTTGTTTTTTTTCTATGAGGTCTTTTCTGATTTCTTCAATAAATTGACTCGGCAATATATCCTTGCCATCTTTATTCACTGATGAGTAAGAAAGCGTAACTTCTTTTTTGGCCCTAGTTAAAGCCACATAAAAGAGTCGCCTCTCGTCCTCATTCTTGTCAAAAATTGCGCTTTGGCTGGCTTGTATCGGTAAATCAAAAAGAGAAACGGTTCTTCTGTTTCCCCAGTGACCGTCCGTAACCCCAATAATATAAACATACTCAAACTCTTGCCCCTTGGATTTGTGCGCGGTCATTAAAGACACTCTGTCTTCAAAATTCGCCCTTGATTTCATTTCCATTTTAGCGTCGTGAGTTTCAAGCGTTTTGAGAAAGTTCATAAAATCAGAAAGCTTGTATTCCTTATGTGCACTAACGATTGCTTTGACTTCGGCCAACAAGGTATCCAGTTTTTCAAGTTTTTCCAATGAGTTGTTTTTTGAAATAACACTTCTTATAAACCCCGATTGGTTGATTATGGTTTCTAAACATTCCATTAAATTATTATTTTTGGCAATCTTAGACCAATTAGAAATATTGTTTGAAAGAGAAATTATTTTTTTGGGGTCTCCAACTCCGGCTCTTACTAACAATTTTCCGTCTTTCAAAACATCCGCCAACAAAATTCTTTCTTTTTGCGAAAATTTTATGGTTTTGTATATATCAAGCGGTTCTATATTAAGAAAATCAACAAACAAAAGTTTGGATAACAATTCCTCGTTACCATAGTTGTCTACGGCAACGAGTAAAACCATAAGCTTTTTTATTTCTTCGTCTTCCAAAATATCTTTTTCCGATAAAATATTGAATGGAACGGAGATTCTTTCAAGTTCGTTTGCTATTGGGAATGCGTCTCTGTTATCTCTGTACAAAACGGTTATCTGATGTGGCGGAATTTTTTTATTAATTTTATCCTTTATGTCTTTTGCTATGGCAGTAAGCTCCGTTTCCTCCGTTTTAAACTCAAGAACCTTTATTGGCTTTCCTTTTTGCCCACCAAATGATTTGAGCTCTTTTCTTAAATCATCGTCTTTTACAAAATTTTTAATGATTAAACTGTGGGAAGCGTCCAAGATAGATTGCGTGGAGCGATAATTGGCTTCAAGACTGATAACCACGGCATCTTTGTATTTCTTCTTGAAATACAAGAAATCATCAAGGGAGGCGCCCTGGAACCTGTAAATGGCTTGTTTTTCGTCGCCCACGATAAACAAATTCGGTGATTTGTGAAAACTGGATAGCAATTCCAGAATCCTATTTTGGGCATTGTTAGCATCTTGGTGTTCATCAGCCAAAATATATTGGAATTCTTCTTGAAGTTCCAAAAGAAAATCTTTGTGCTTCTCCAGAGCACTGATTGCCTCTATTATCATATCCTCATAATCATATTGGTGGTTTTCCAAAAGTTGTTTTTCGTACAGCTTATATACGGTTGCCAATTCTTTGTTTTTTTCTATTTTCTTTAAAGTTGATTTGTGAATTGACTTCATTTCTCCCTTAAACCTGCCGTTCTTGTGATACAAATCTTCTCTTTCAAAAAATTCTTTTTCTTGTTTTTTTATAAGTTTTTCAAATTTGAGCGCACTGACATTCTCTCTTTTTAGCGTTCTGATGCTTCCCAAGGCGCCTCGCAGATAATAAAAAATATTTCCGTATGGTTTTATAATTTTAAATTTTTCTTTTTTAAGAATTTCCTCAATGATTTTTATCTGGTCAATTTCTCCCAAGGCAACGCCTCCGACTACCTTTGGAAAATATTCGGGATACTTGCCAATGAGTTCATTGGTAAATCCGTGAAAGGTGTGTATGTTGACCCTGTATGCTTGCGCCCCGATTATGTCCACCAACTTTTTTCTCATTGAATGCGCGCCTGATTCCGTAAATGTAAGCGCCAAAATAGCGTCTGGAGGTACATCTGTTTTTCTTAAAATGTTTGCTATGCGCAAAGTCAAAATAGATGTCTTGCCGGTTCCCGGTCCGGCTATAACCATTACGGGGCCCTCTGTTGTATCTACGGCTTCCTTTTGAGTTTTGTTAAGCGAAGCGTATAACTTTATAAAAGTGGACTCTGACATAAGGGTTAGTTTATCACAAAGATTATTATGCTATCACTTGTGGGGGTGGCTTGTTTAATTTTTTTCAAATTTTTGATATTTGACTTTTTGTGTTTTTATTATAAGGTAAAAAAGGAAATTGCACTTAGACACTGCTTCTTAACGCTCTTCGGAGCAAGGGGGAAATATGTGGTTTTTCATTTTGTCTTCAGTTTTTATCCTTGTAGTTCTGTGGTTTTTGATGGTCAGGAAGCTCTCATCGGGAGAGAATCCGAAGTTCTGGACACAGATTCCAGAAGGTTACATTGTCGCGATTGCCAGAGGTGGAGATATTGTGGATGTTTTGACCGGCA
>PFXE01000020.1 GCA_002791475.1 Candidatus Zambryskibacteria bacterium CG_4_9_14_3_um_filter_40_16
CAATCTTTTCCCGTTGGGCAAACTGTCCCTCCCGCTCATGAGCGTGAACCGCACTCCAGAGTAAGCACAACTTTCTCTTACTTTTCGGAGCAGTTCGGTCCCGTCCATTCTCGGCATATTGTTGTCCGAGATAATGGCGTCAAACATTTGCCCTTGTTCAATCAACGCCCACGCCTTTGATCCGTCTGAAACGGCCGTTATTTCGTGACCGGCTCCTTTCAAAACGGTTCCAAGAACTGTTCGCAGGATGTCGTCATCTTCTGCGATAAGAATTCTTGCCATACCATCCTCCTTAGCTATGGTTGTTTTCTTTTCGCTCCATATGATTTATACCATAAATATAGATCGATATAAAATCTATTCAAAATCTTTGAGTTCTGTTTTTGTGCCGAGGGCGGGACTTGAATCTTACAGATTCTGTACACCTTTCGTATCGTACTCCCCGCCAACGGGCGGGTCCGTGCGATATACTCAAGGTCTTCAAGTCCCACTTGCCAAAGCAAAACTTTATCGGATACAAAATAAAAATATTCTTTTTTATTTGGTGCCGAGGGCGGGACTTGAACCCGCACGGGATTGCTCCCACTGCGACCTGAACGCAGCGCGTCTGCCAATTCCGCCACCTCGGCAAATTTAATACATAGCAAACTCTTTCTTACCGCACGATAATCTCATTTTACTTTAATATCTCTGTGCGCGCTAAGAGATTCGGTCACAACTCTCGGATCGCCGTCGCTCACCTCGGTTGCCACCCCGCCTCGTTGTTTTGTGTGCTCACAAAACATCACTCCGGCTTTCGAATCTCCGCACAAATTTGTGCGCGCTAAGAGATTCGAACTCCTGACCCCCTCGGTGTAAACGAGGTGCTCTAACCAACTGAGCTAAGCGCGCAACATATTTAGATTATATTAGATATTATCCTGAATCAAGTTTGATATAGTTATCTGATGTCTCCCATTGAGCAAATAACAATTCTTTATGAAGACGAAAACCTCGTCATTATTAATAAACCCGCGGGAATAATGGTCCATCCCGACGGAAAGACAAAAGAAAAAAGTGTTTCGGATTGGGTTCTGTCTCGCTACTCGCAAGCTCGAGGTGTTGGCGAACCGACCGTGCTTTCCACCGGCGCGGTCTTGGAAAGACATGGCGTTGTTCATCGCATTGATAAAGAAACATCAGGAGTTCTTGTTTTGACAAAAAACCAAAAAACTTTCAGCTTTATAAAAAAGCAATTTCAAGACAGAAGTGTGGAAAAGGTTTATCACGCCATTGTCTGGGGGGAAATAAAAGATGATAGGGGAGAAATAGACCTGCCCATTGGCAGAAGTAAAAGTGATTTTAGAAAATGGTCGGTGAAAAACACCAGAGGAGAAATGAGAAACTCCAAAACCAAATTCAAAGTTCTTGGTAGAAAGGACGGCTTTAGTTTGGTGGAAGTTTATCCGGAAACAGGAAGAACACACCAGATAAGAGTTCATTTCAAAGCCATTGAGCACCCTCTTGTTGGCGACAGTTTGTACGCTCCCAAAAAAGCAAAAGAGTTTGGATTTGCCAGACTAGCACTCCATGCCAGAACTATAAAAATAAATACCCTAGACGGAAAAATTTTGGAAATAACGGCTCCGTATCCGCCAGATTTTGAAAAAGCGGTTGATAGATTCTATAATTTGCTCTCTTAAAATCCGTATGGTAGACTGGTTTCCACGAAAATGAATACAGCAACAGTAAAATTTACTTCCGTAGATGTTAAGCAAAGACAGAATCTGGGCGTGAGGGCTGGAGATACTGTAAAAGTTTGGCAAAAAATTCAAGAAAAAGGGAAAACAAGACTCCAGGTGTTTGAAGGTCTTGTTCTTTCGGTTAAACACGGCAAAGAACCGGGAGCGACTTTTACTGTTCGTAGAACTTCAAGCGGTGTTGGGATTGAAAAAATCTTTCCTCTATACTCACCAATGATAGATAAAGTAGAAATTGTTAAAAGATCAAAAGTTCGCCAGTCCAAGCTCTATCATATTCGCGACAAAGCGGCGAAAGAAATTAGACGACAAATGAGAAATACCCAAACAATTCCCGTTAATGATATCGGCGATGCTTTTGTTACTGAAAGTGATGAGGAAGAGATTGGAACGGAAATTAAATCTATTGAAGAAAACAGCGATGAGGTTATAGAAGGAGAAAAAAATGAAGATACGGTAATGGCGGTAGAAGATACAGAAAAAAAAGAGGAAAAGACAAAGGCATAGTAAGAAATTGAAAAAAGCCAGTAACTGCCATATAATCACACCACCAATGCGCGGGTGCTGAAATTGGTAGACAGGCTACCTTGAGGTGGTAGTGCCCCTAGGGTGTGGAGGTTCAAGTCCTCTCCCGCGCACAAAGTAAAAATGAGAATTTTTATTTTTGACAGATTTATTATTTGCAAGTTCAGTATGGTGGCCGTAGCTCAATTGGTAGAGTCCCAGATTGTGGATCTGGTTGTTACGGGTTCGAGCCCCGTCGGTCACCCTAGATGGCTAATCTTTTTATAAAATATAAAATATAAAGTGTTGACAGTCATTGGGCGGAGTATATGCTCTATATAGAATAGAACCCTTACCAAGGAGCATGTATGCCAGAACTGTCAGCGCTGGAGCGTCGAGCCAAGATATCCCGCCAGATATCAAGGTTCAAGAATTTGAGGGACCCCAAGAGTGGAGTGGGGAGGAAGATAATCAGATTCATTGTCAGGCAGGCCGAGTCTGATTACCATCCCATGGGGTGTCTGAAGTCAATGGAGGGTGGAAGTTGCAGTTGTGGGCTGGAAATGGCAAAAGAATTTCTGCGCGGTTCGTACTATGGGGGGTCGTACAAATCGCGCTGACCCTCGCCACTTGTAACGGTGGCGAGGGTTCTGTTTTTCATTGTTCTTTAATGTTATTTTGGACTGAATATGGAAGAAATTGGTATAATACCGATATGTACAAAAAATTTATTATAACAATCGCAGTAATAATAATTGTGGCAATCATTATTACAGTTATCTTTTTTAATACTAAAAAAACTCCGCCACCGGCAGTCACAGACACCCCTTTGGAAAATGAGATTATTGATTCAACGGAACAATTAGAAAGCGTCCAAAGTGAAAATTTACCAAGAGAGCCAATCAAATCTCTCAATCAAGCGTGGGCGGTCTTTGACGAATATGTCAGTGCTCTCAACGCTCGTGATATTCCAAGAATTAAAGACCTCTCATATCAACAGTCAGAAACTTGTTCTAACCCAGACAAAGAAAAAGAGTGCCTCCTCATAATTGATAATCTTACAAAGTTTGTGCAAGATATAAAAAAAGAAGATTATATAAACAACTCGGAAGATAAGAGTCAGGTGATTCTTTCTACCAGTTTGAGACGAGACAGTATAGGTAGACAAGAGGGGGTTTTGCGCGGATACATTTATTTTGCCAGAGACCAGTTTTCAGGGTCTCTAAAGATTCTCGCCATAGACCCTAATCGTGGGTGGTTTTACCAACCAAAGGAAACAGACGCTAAAGATTTTATTGAAAAAAAACTATTGGATATGTCCAAAGACAGCGATGAAGACGGTCTGACCGATTTTCAAGAATCTTGTCTGGGATCATATTTTGAAAATACCGCTTGCACAAACACCGATCAAAATAAAAAAGATACAGACGGGGATGGCTGGTGGGATGGAATTGAATTTTTCTTTAATGAAAACAGAAAAGTGATACTCAATGATTGAAAATGAAAAAAAAGAAGAAGCTTTTTTCGGTGCGGGATGCTTTTGGGGAGTTGAGGAATTTTTCCGAATCTTGCCTGGAGTTATTGAAACAGAGGTTGGGTATATGGGGGGAGATAAAGAAAATCCGACATACTCGGATGTCTGCACTGGCAAGACAGGTCACGCCGAAGTCGTTCGCTTGCTTTTTGACAATACCCAAATTTCATACAAAGATCTTGTTTCAAAATTCTGGAAAATTCACGACCCAACAACAGTTAACCAGCAAGGTCCTGATATAGGACATCAATATCGTTCTGTTATCTTTTTTAAAACCCCAAAGCAAGAGCTAGAAGCAAAAAAGTCCAAAGAAAATATTGAAAAATCGGGTATCTTAAAAAATCAAATAGTTACGGAAATTATTCCGTCTGGAAAATTTTATAAAGCAGAAGAATATCACCAGAAATATTTACTGAAAAACGGACTTTCAGCTTGTCATTTTTAATTATGGGAAAAATACTAATCGCCCCCAATCATGAAGAAATAAACGGTCCGCTTATATTTCTGGCCGGCCCCACAGAAGGTGTTCACGACTGGCAAAGCGAGGCAATAGGATTTTTCCAAATTAATCCCAACATTAGCGTTGCTTCGCCGAGAAGGGGAATAGAAAAACAGAGCGATATTGGTGGTAAAAAATACAGAGAACAATTTGAATGGGAGCGTCTCTATCTTGAATATGCGGCTCGTCACGGAGTGGTAATGTTTTGGTTGCCGAAGTCTGCAGAAAACATTGAGCAATCCTCATACGCACACACCTTTTTATTTGAATTGGGGGAGTTTGTAACTAGATATTCTTCTGAAAAGTTTAGAATAGTGGTGGGGATTGAAAAAGAATTTCCAGAAGAAAGGTTTATAAGAGAAATGCTCGCTTTTAAAATTCCAGATGTGCCAATATCTAATAACCTAAACGATACTTGCGGCAGGGTACTTGAAATGGCTATTGGTTTACGGTAATACGAGGTAATATTGAAATATGAAATGGTTTTTATTCGCGATACTGTCAGCTCTCTTCTTGTCCGCTTCTTCTCTGATAGAAAAAAAATCTCTGAAGAGAGTTCATTCAATTGACCTGTCTGTTGCTACCGGATTCGTAAATTTGATATTTTCCATTCCGTTTTTATTTTTTATTGATTGGAGCAATGTTAATAACGCGTCTCTACTTCTCATAGTGGGGTCCTCTCTTCTTACGTCAATGGCATTTTATATGATTGCCAAAGCAATGCGTCATATGGAGATTAGTGTTGTGTCGCCTTTTTTGGCGCTTAGCCCAGGCACTACAGCTATCGCGGGTTTCTTTTTGCTAAATGAAATATTGGATAAACAAGGAATTTTGGGGATTTTCCTAATGATAGTTGGGTCTTATATTTTGACCCTTCATCCCGAACATGATTTGATGCATCCATTCAGAATATTCAAAAGCTCCAAATATTTTAAATTCATTTTTATTTCATTGATATTGTATTCATTTGCGGGAGTTTTTGATCGCGCTATAATCTTTAACTTTGGCGTACCCGTTGCGAATTATATGTTTTTTATGAGTTTTTTTATTGCTATTTGGTATTTTCCCATATTACTTTTTCTTGGAAGGGGTGCTAAAGAAATATCTATGGGTTTTAAACTGGAGAAAAAAAATATTATATTATCTTCCTTGCTTACGGTGTTGTATCGCTTGTTTGAAATGCAAGCGTTGGCATTGGCGTTTGTGGGGCTAGTGTCTGCCATAAAGAGAAGCTCTTCATTCTTCATCACCCTTGTCGGCGGCCAACTTTTCCACGAAAAAAATCTTAGAAGAAAACTCTATGCTTCTGCCATCATAATCATCGGCACCGTTTTAATTGTTTTGTAACTATTTCTATTTTTTTATCTAACATATTGACAGCATGGCGTATTTAACTACTATGTATTAAGACGCATTCGCGTCTGTTCTTTTTCACTTTTCTCCTGTGAGGTAGAAAATGGGTGCTCAAGCTCGTGCCGTTGGTGTGATGGCGAGAAAGGGTCTCGCGAGTGTTCGTGCGACCAAGGACAACCCCGTCAGTTCCGAAGATGAGTTCGGAGAAATCATCGCGGAAGACATGCTGTGCATCGGACAACTGGCCGGCACCATCGGAATTCCCAGTTCCAGGGGGGAAGATTATCTCCCCAATGTTCGGGAACATCTGATGAGGCGTTACGGTTTCACCGAGGGCGATCTCAGGTGGGCCACGAACTGTTTCCGAGCCAGAAGGCCGTCTATGGTTCGGCGGGCGCTCGAAGAAAGCATCAATAGGAATGGGTCAAACTGACTCTGACCTAACGGGATGAAAAGACAACGGGTGGACAAGAGATGTCCACCCGTTTTGTATTTTAATAAGTTTTCTATATTTAATTTCATCAAGGTATACTGGTAAGAATAAACCCACGAAAGCGTCTTTTATGAAGAGAGTATCAGCAAAAATTGAAAATAATTTTTTGAACGCCTATGACCTTTATTCTGACCAAATTTACAGGCATTGTTTTTTCCGAGTATCAGATGAGGAAAGGGCAACCGACTTGGTCGCTGATACATTTACTAAAGTTTGGCAGTATCTGGCGCAAGGTGGTGAAATAAAGAATATCAGAGCATTTTTGTACAAAGTGGCAAACAATTTGATAATTGACCACTATAGAAAAAAGAAAACTACATCTTTAGATCAACTAGCGGAGGACCACAATTTTGACCCACCGGAAAATACGCATGAAAAAATTGAGCAAGAATCAGAAATACATTTATTAACAAAAACTCTAGACAAGCTGGAAGACGAATACAAAGAAGTAATGGTTATGCGGTATATTGACGGGCTGTCCATAAAAGAAATTTCAGAAATAAAAGAAGAAAGCCAAAATGCCGTATCCGTCAGACTTCACAGGGCAACGAATAAAATGAAAGAAATTTTAAAAATATGAAAATAGATTTAAATAAATTTTTTAAAAAATCAGAGACGATTTCTTTTTCAAAAGAAAAAAAAGAGGGGATTCGTCTCAAACTGGAAACCTTCATAAAAGAGACGCCTGTTATCGTGCAAGAAGTGGCAAGCGCAAGAAATGAATTTAGATGGTTTGTTTATTTATCCAGACATACTGCTATGGTTTCTGTGTTATTTGTGGTTTTTGTGGTTGGAAGCACAGGTCTTTTGGCCGAAGGTACTTTGCCGGGAGATTTTTTGTACGGCGTCAAAACCAACATAAACGAGCAGGTCAGAGGACTGTTCGTTGGCGGTTCACAAGACAGAGCAGAATGGAATCTGGAGTTAGCAGAAAGAAGATTGGTAGAAATTGGGAAACTTTCAGCCGAAGATAGGTTGTCAGAAGAACAAAGAGAAGAACTAAAAAGAAAAATAATTAATCATACGGATAAAGCCATAGAAGCCGTTTCGCTCAAGGAAGAATTGTCTGGTAATGAAAAATCTCTTGAATCTAGAGTGGAACTTTTACAAACAAAAAAACGAGAAACCACGCCTTTTGTTGAGATTGAGTCAGAAGCCTCAAAAGAAAACTTGGAACAAGTCGGTGTCCAAAATAATGAAGAAATACGAGTGAGAATTGAAAAAAGTGAAGAAAAAATAAACTCAATAACAGCAATTTTAAACAACATTAAAAATATTGAAACAGCGCGGGTTATTCACATAAAAGCTCTGATTATAAAAGCCAGAGAATCTCTCTATGAAGCTCGTTCTGATTTAAGGGGTGGCGATGAAGTTTCTTCCAACTTAGAAAATGCGGATAGATTGATAAGAAGTGCCGAAGAGATTATAAACAACATACCAGAAAATACTAATGATTTTGAGATAGACAGAGCTCAAGAGTCAGCAGTAAATAAATCAACAGAGATTTTAAAAGAAGGTAATCTTCGCAAGAGGGTATTAGAAGATCAAGAAAGATAGGGTTAGCACATTACTCACAATTTTGTGTAGTATATATTGGTGAGCAATTTTTTGAAACAGAAAAAAATCGTTTTTATTTCTTTGTTTTCACTAGCAGCTTTTTTGTTGGTAGCTTTTTTGGTCAAGTATGGAGTATTTTTCCCATCGGTAGACCAGCAAACATACAAATTTTTTATTTCTGGGGTTGGAATGTTCGTACCGTTCTTTTCAAACTTAAACGCAATACTGGACCCGCTGGCGGTTTTTGCCATTACATTAACAGCTTCTGTGTTTCTTTTGGTAAACAAATATAAAGCCGGAGCATTTACACTTTTATTATCTGTCTCCATTTCGACGATTTCCGCTCTTGTGGCTAAAAGCACTTTCTTAATCACAAGACCTGTTGGTTTTGTTACCGAAACGGGTTGGAGCTTTCCAAGCATCCACGCCACCGTGGCGGCCGCGTTTATCTTTGTAACCGTCTTTTACTTCAAACACAAAATATCCGATCATTTTCTTGAAGATTTTTTCAAAACCGTTGTAATAATTTTTCTATTATTGATTATATTTAGCAGATTGTTTCTGGGCGTCCACTGGTTAAGTGATGTTGTGGCTGGAATATTTTTGGGAACCTTCCTGTCCTCGGTAGTTTTTTACACAGTTAGACTTTGGGGTTTAAGAGATTATGGCAATAATTCTTGACGGAAAAAAAATTAGAGATAATACGAGAGAGCAACTTAAAGTGGCTTTTGGTAAATTACCTTTCAAGTCTAAACTGGTAATTATTAAAGTTGGAGAAGATGCGGTTCAAGATGTTTATGTACGGCAGAAAAAAATATTTGGCGATTCAATAGGGGTTGAAGTGACTGTTATTGGTATTCCTGCCAACTCAAATGAAAAAGAAATTATTGGTGTTATTGAAAAGGAAAATAATGATAAAAATACCCACGGAATAATTGTTCAACTGCCCCTACCGAAAGAGTTAGATAAATTAGCCATAATTGAAGCCATAAATCCAGAAAAGGACGTTGATTCATTAACTTCCTTAAACACAAAAAAGCTGTATTTAGGTTTTCCCAAATTTATCCCAGCAACCACCAAAGGAATATTAACCTTGCTTGATTATTACAAAATTCCTATTGTGGGAAAAAGAATTTGCGTAGTTGGTCGCTCTAATCTTGTTGGCAAGCCCACAGCCATTGCTTTTGTTAACAAGGGGGCGACTGTTACGGTTTGCCATAGTCAAACAACCAATCTCCCCGAAGAAACCAAAAGAGCAGATATATTGATTGTAGCCACGGGACACCCTAGTCTTATAAGCAAAGATTATGTTTCTTCTGGACAGGTTGTGATTGACGTTGGTTTAAGCAGAGTGAAAGGAAAACTTGTCGGAGATGTTGTTTCAGATGAAGTAGAAAGGATGGTTTTT
This sequence comes from Candidatus Zambryskibacteria bacterium CG_4_9_14_3_um_filter_40_16, assembly GCA_002791475.1. Classification (GTDB taxonomy): domain Bacteria; phylum Patescibacteriota; class Minisyncoccia; order Phycocordibacterales; family Zambryskibacteraceae; genus UM-FILTER-40-16. The sequence goes on from PFXE01000020.1 coordinate 9,088, forward strand.
GCCATAACCCCCGTTCCTGGTGGAGTGGGGCCAATGACCGTAGCGTCTCTTTTTGAAAATCTTCTTATTTCGGTAAGCGAAGAAGTTTAGAAAGATATGGTAGTATAATACGTCTCAAACTAGGTTAATATATAAATTATAAAAATATGAACGATAATGACAACAACAGTGTAAAAGCAAAAGTATGGCGTTATGTGCCGGCTCTTGTCTTGGTTCTTTCCGTTTTTTTGCTTGCGCAAACCGTAAATTCAATAAGGAACTATAAATACATAGGATCAGGCATAGTGCCCCAAAATATTATTTCAGTTTCTGGCGAAGGCGAAGTCTTCGCGATTCCTGATGTCGCAACTTTCTCGTTTTCTGTGACCGAAACAACGGAAAATGTGCAAGATTCACAAAATAGTGTGACGGATAAAATCAACTCCGCGTTATCCAAAATTAAGTCGTTTGGTGTTGATGAAAAAGACATTAAAACTCTTGATTACAGTGCTTTCCCCAAATATGAATATCCAAGAGTTTTGTGCAACGGTATTGATTGCTCTCCAACCAGAGAAGTATTGGTTGGGTATACAGTGACACAGACAATATCGGTAAAAGTTAGGACTGTTGATGATGCGGGTAAAATCATCGGAAGCTTGGGAGAGGCGGGAATAACCAACTTAAGCTCCCTTTCTTTTACAGTTGATGACGAAGAAAAATTAAAAGAAGAAGCCAGAAGTTTGGCAATAGAAGAAGCAAAAGAAAAGGCCAAAACTCTGGCGAGAGACCTGGGGGTTAAGCTTGT
>PFXE01000001.1 GCA_002791475.1 Candidatus Zambryskibacteria bacterium CG_4_9_14_3_um_filter_40_16
CACGTTGCTTAGAGCTTCAAGCTTTGTATAATTGTCAATAATGATAGTCGTCGATTTAGTCAAAGTGTCTCTTCCAGCGATAGTTTCTTTTTGGGTTGGAATATTTTTTGCTCCTATTTTGACGAATTATCTATTTAGCCACGAGATGTGGAAGAAGAAATCTGGTAAAAAGGATTTATCAGGAAATGATACCCCAATATTTAACGAACTTCATAAGACAAAAGAAGTGGGCACTCCTAGAATGGGGGGTATCGTAGTGTGGGTTTCTACTTTGATTACCGTGTTGCTCTTTTTCATAATTTCAAAGTTTACAAATTCTGATTTAAGTTTGAAACTAGATTTTCTAAGCAGAAATCAAACATGGATACCTCTTTTCACATTGCTTTCAGGTTCACTAGTTGGACTAATAGACGATTATTGGGAAATTCGCGGCAAAAAAGACCATATCTCTGGCGGGTTGTCTCTTACCAAGAGATTAGCGGTTATCAGTTTTATAGGCATCGTTGCCGGCTCTTGGTTTTTTTTCAAACTGGGAGTAACTGGGGTCAATTTACCGGCAGGGGGTTTTTTAAATTTAGGATTGCTGTTTATTCCTTTTTTTGCTTTAGTCACTTTGGCAATATATTCCGGGGGGGTAATTGACGGCATAGACGGTCTTTCGGGTGGCGTATTTGCCGCCATATTTTCTGCTTATGGTGTAATAGCTTTTTACCAACAGCAAATAAACCTTTCAGCTTTTGCGCTTACGGTTGTAGGAGGAATATTGGCATTTTTGTGGTTTAACATTCCGCCCGCGAGATTTTATCTATCAGAAACGGGGACAATGGGTCTTACGGTTACTTTGGCTGTATTGGCATTCACTACCGACAAACTTGGCGGAGGATACGGCGTGATAGTTTTGCCCATAATCGCGCTTCCTCTGGTCATCACAACTCTTTCGGTAATAATACAAGTTTTGTCAAAAAAATTCAGATCAGGCAAAAAAGTATTTCTTGTTGCGCCAATACACCATCATTTTGAAGCGTTGGGTTGGCCCGGATATAAAGTAACGATGAGGTACTGGATTTTTAGCGTTGTGTTTGCAATTTTGGGGGTGGTTTTGGCTTTATTGTAAAAAATATGAAAAAGTTGTCGGTAGATAAATATTTTTTGCTATCAATTATAATCTTGGTTATCGCGGGATTTATAATTTTTAGCTCTGCGTCTTTAGGTCTCCTGGCTAAGGGAGGGGAGTTGTATTCAAGCGCGGCCTTCTCTCAAACTTTTTTCGGACTATTTTTTGGCACAATAGGAGCTATAATCGTTTCAAGAATAGATTATAAAAAATGGAGAAAATATTCGTTTTATCTTTTTATTTTATCAGTTATAGCGACACTTTTGGTATTTGTGCCGGGTTTGGGTCTTGAATTTGGCGGTGCGTCCAGGTGGATAAAAATAGCCAGTTTTACATTTCAAACTTCAGAGCTTTTAAAGGTGGCTTTTATTATTTATTTTTCGGCTTGGATAGCTGCTGTAAAAAACAAAATATCTACTTTTAAATATGGATTTTTGCCATTTTTGATACTTCTCTCTGTTGTTGGTGTATCTCTGTTGTTGCAACCGGATACAGATACTTTTGCCGTAATTATTGCCGCTGGAATGGCAATGTTTTTGGCTGGAGGCGGAAAAATCAGATATTTGTTTCTGCTCGTATTGGTTTCCATTTTGGGGCTACTAATAATTGCCAGCGCCAGACCATATGTAAAACAGCGCTTGACGACCTTTCTCAATCCAACCGAAAATAGCTTGAGTTCAAGTTATCAAATACAACAATCTTTGATCGCTATAGGATCCGGCGGTATAAACGGAAGAGGGTTTGGGCAAAGTATTCAAAAATTTAATTTTTTACCGGAGCCGATAGGTGATTCTATTTTTGCGGTGGCTTCAGAAGAGTTTGGTTTTATGGGCGGAGTTACTTTAATATCCTTTTTTTTATTTTTTACCATTCGTGGATTAAAGATTGCAGTAAGAATAGATGATTTATTCGGCAGAATGCTTGTGGTTGGACTTGTAATGCTTATTGTTACGCAAGCTTTTGTCAATATAGGCGCAATGTTGGGTGTCATTCCTCTTACCGGCATACCTTTGCCATTCATAAGTCACGGCGGTTCGGCTCTTCTTATGGTGATGATTGAAGTTGGAATTATATTAAATGTTTCTCGTTACCAAAAACGCTCCCCCATATCAGAAAGTTAATAATTTGTGAAATTGGGGGTTTTTACTTATGATAAAATGCTTCTAAGGGATAATAATATTTCTTTCTAAAAAGCTATATGAAAATTTTACTGACAGGAGGGGGTACGGGGGGTCACTTTTACCCCATTATTGCGGTTGTACAAGAAATAAACAAAATAGTTAGAGAAAATCATTTGGCCGATGTGGAAGTTTTCTACATGTCACCCAATCCATACAATGAGGGAGTTTTGTTTGATAACAAAATAATATACAAAAAAAACTATGCCGGAAAAATTAGAGGGTACTTTTCAATATTAAATTTCTTTGATTTGTTTAAGACGGGGTGGGGAATAGTGAAATCAGTATGGGAGATTTATCTTATTTACCCTGATGTTGTTTTTGGAAAAGGCGGTTATGCTAGTTTCCCCGCGCTTTTTGCTGCAAAAGTTTTACGAATACCCGTAGTTATTCACGAGTCGGATACGGTACCTGGTAAGGTAAACAAGTGGGCGGGTAAATTTGCGAAAAAAATAGCTCTTTCTTACCCGACCGCTCAAGAATATTTCTCTCGCAAAGAAAATATTGCTTATACTGGACAGCCAATGCGCAAGGAAATATTAATGCCTCTTAAAACAAACGCTCATGAGTTTTTAAATCTGGACCCCAAAATTAAAACCGTTTTGGTTCTAGGCGGTTCATTAGGGTCAAGAAAAATCAATGAAGCAATAATTGAGGCATTGCCAACATTGGTAGAAAAGTATCAAATCGTGCACCAAACCGGACAAAATAATTTTGAAACGGTAAATGCAACCGCTGAAGTCGTTTTAACAAACAGCTCTCATAAAGATCGTTATAAAACTTATAGTTTCATGGACACCCTAACCCTACGTTCAGCTGTCGGTGCCGCAGATATTATAATTTCTCGAGCAGGTTCCACGATATTTGAAATAGCTACTTGGCAAGTACCGAGCATTATCGTGCCAATAGGAAAATCAAATGGTAATCACCAAGTAAAAAATGCTTTTGCGTACGCCAGAAGCGGTGCCGCAACCGTGATTGAGGAAGAAAACCTGACATCAAACATAATAGTGGCAGAAATAGACAGGATAGTCACCAACGAAGAGATAAAAAACAAAATGGTTGATTCAACAAAATCTTTTGTAAAACCAGAAGCGGCTAAAGTTATTGCCGAAGAATTGATTAAAATAGGGCTAAAGCACGAAATATGAATGAACCGAGAGTTAGAGTCGCCCCGTCACCAACGGGTAATTTGCATATTGGGACAGCCAGAACAGCCCTCTTTAATTTTTTGTTTGCCAAAAAGAACTCCGGCAGGTTTATTTTGAGAATTGAAGATACGGACAAAGAGCGTAGTAAATCGGAATTTGAGGAAAACATAAGGAATGGACTAAACTGGCTTGGAATTATAGAAGATGAATTCTACAAACAATCAGACCGTTCGGAAATATATAAACGATATTTAAAAAAACTGCTTGATTCCGGCAGTGCTTATGTTTCTAAAGAAAAACCAAAAGAAGAGGGGGATAGGGAAGAGGTTATAAGATTCAAAAACCCAAACACATCCATCTCGTTTGACGATATTGTAAGGGGTGTGGTGAAATTTGATACAACAGAATTAGGGGACTTTGTTATAGCAAAAAGTTTAGAGGAACCGTTATACCATCTGGCGGTAGTTGTTGATGATCACGAAATGGGCATAAGCCATATAATTAGAGGAGAGGACCACATATCCAATACACCCAGGCAACTGCTTATACAGGTCGCTATTGGAGCAAAACACCCGTTATATGCCCATATACCGCTTATCCTAGCCAAGGATAGGTCAAGACTATCCAAACGGCACGGCGCTGTCTCCGTGGAAGAATATAAAAAAATAGGTTATCTCCCCGAAGCTGTAATAAACTATATCGCCCTCTTGGGTTGGAATCCCGGCACAGAACAGGAAATTTTTTCTTTGGAAGAGCTGATAGGAGCGTTCGATTTAAACAAAGTGCAAAAGGGAGGGGCTGTTTTTGACGAAGAGAAGTTAAAATGGATAAACGGCGAACACAAGAAAAGATTGATTGATTCTGGGAAAATTGATCCCGATACGGACACATTTGAAGCAATAAATACTCTTAAAAACGAAATCGGAAGTAAAATAAACAAAGACGACGAAGACAAAATAATGCGGTTATTAAAGGTTTCCGGAGCAAACAAGTCAACAGTAACAGAGCAGGTAGTTTTTATAAAAGAATCCGGTTTTATGGATTATGTACCAAAACAGCCGGGGTATGAGAAGGAAAAACTGCTGTGGAAAAAAGAGAAAGATTTTGATAACATCAAGCGTCATATAAACAAGATGAAAGAAATTTTGTATGAACTTCCGGAAGAAAAATTCACAAGTGATGACATAAAAGACGCCGTTTGGGATTATGCTTCAAAAGAGGGGACAGGCAGTGTCCTTTGGCCATTTAGGGTCGCACTTTCTGGAAGAGACAAGTCGCCTGACCCTTTTTCACTCGCGGAGATTTTGGGTAAAGAAGAAACGATTAAAAGATTGATTTTTGCTGATAATAAATTAAAAAAATAATGAAATTTATCATTTATCTTTTCATCGCTTTCAATATTCTAATTTTACCCGCTTATCATAATGTTTCGGCGTTAACCACTGACGAACTTAGAAAACAGATTGAGTTAAAACAACAAGAAAAACAAAAACTGGAAGAAGAAAATAGAAAATTGGAAGCACAGATTGAAGCTATTCAAAGGCAGGAAAACACTCTCCAAAACACCGTGAAAACATTGGATACGACACAAAAGAAACTGCAAACTGATATACAAATCACACGAAGCAATATTTCCAGAACAGAGCTCTCAATACAAAAACTGCGTCTTGAAATAGGGAGCAAAGAAAATCAAATTGAAACCAACAAAAGCGCGTTGGCAGAAACACTAAGAATTCTTGATCAAAATGGAAGCGTTAGCACGCTTGAAGCATTGCTCCAATTTAAATCAATAAATGAGTTTTGGAATTCAATAGAGACCCTGCAACGCTTCCAAAAAGGTTTGGAGTTAAAAATTTCAGAGCTCAAAGGACTTAAAACAGAACTTGAGGGCAAAACCGTTGAAAATATAAATAAAAAAGAGGAATTGGTTGACTATACGTCCCAATTATCAGGCAAAAAAGTTATAGTTGAACAAAATAAACAGGACAAGGTAAGAATTCTGGAACAAACAAAAAACTTGGAAGCGGAGTATCAGGCTCAACTCCAAAAAAATATTGAGTTAGGTAAAAAATTTGAACAAGAATTATTTGAATTTGAATCGGAACTGAAAGTAAAAATTGACCCGTCCAAGTTACCAACGCAACAATCTGGAGTAATAGACTGGCCTCTTGATAAAATTTTTGTTACACAAAAATTTGGCAAAAGTGTTGATGCCAAGCGACTTTATGTATCAGGCACACACAACGGAACAGACTTCAGGGCAGTAACCGGTTCTTCGGTCAAAAGCGTTTATAACGGGACGGTAAGAGCTACCGGCAATACTGATTCGCAAAGTGGTTGTTTCTCTTACGGCAGATGGATTCTCATTGACCATCCTAACGGTCTGTCCAGTCTTTATGCGCACCTTTCCGGAATAAATGTTGCTCCCGGGGAAAAGGTTTCTACCGGAGATTTGATTGCGTACAGCGGGGGACAGCCCGGAACATCAGGGGCTGGATTTTCTACCGGGCCACACCTTCATTTGGGACTTTATGCCACGCAAGGTGTTAGTGTTGAGCGTTTCACCAAGAGCAATTTCTGTAAACAGGTTTCTATACCACTATCTCCGGCTAATGCATACCTTGACCCCATGGCGTATTTGCCTCCTCTTCCATAAAAATCTATAATTTAACGATGAAGACTGTTGGCGCTAATAATAAAGAGGGTGGTTTAATAGCAAAAATACTTCTAATAATTATTGCTTTGGCTTTATTAAAATTCTTTTTTGATTTTAATATAATTGATTTCTTTAAATCTCCAAAGGTTGCGGATTCATTTGCTTTTGTAAAAAATTTGATAATAGTGGTTTGGAACAAGGTCTTATTGGCCCCGTTATCCTATATTTGGGAGCATATCATCGTAAATGTCGTCTGGAAGACATTAAAAGAGGGTTTTGCTATATTAGATGGCTGGGTTAAGAGTTAATCTAAAATAAAACAATTTATTTAAATGAAAGTACTTAGGGCTATAATTTTCTATGTGTTAGCGATAATTTATGTGCCTCTTTCAATATTTATGCATATCACATTCAAATGGTGGGAAGGTCTTTTAGACTAAGGGAAAGCTATTACAAGGCATCTGGGAAAACCACACAGAGACATACCGCAAAGATATATTGTGCGACATACATATTTATTTAAATATGCTATTCCCCCAACACCAAAAGGGTGATTAATATTTCCTTATAATTGCCTTGACTATCGCCGCCACATTCAAGCTTTCTTTTGGATATATAGGCTTGTAATTTTTATTAGCCGGCTCCAACCATATTTTATTTCCATCTTTGCGAAAATACTTCATTGTCCAACCACCGTCAATTTCCGCAATAACTATATCCTTGTCTTTCGGTTCTCCCAATCTTTCCGCCAAAACATAGTCGCCTTCATCAATATGAGCGTCTGTCATTGAGTCCCCCTTAACTTCCAGCATAAATGTCTTGTCTTTGTCTTCCACAAGGAATTCGTCCAAGCTAACCCTATCAAGCTCGTCTGCCTCAACATCGCTCGGAAGTCCAGCTTCTACGAGCCCTACCATTGGTATTTCATTTTCAATGTTACGAGGAATGATTCTGCCCTTTGAATCTTTGGATATTACGCCATCTTCAACCAACCAACCGATAAGTTTATGAACCGAATTCTTTGATTTAAAATTTAAAAGACCCATTATTTCATTGTAGCCGGGCATTCTTCTGTTGTTTTTATAAAACTGAAGTATTTTGTCTTTTTGTTTTTTTCTGTCGTTCATATTTAAAAAATAGAAGAAATCAAATCCAACGCTGAATGTCTTACTCTCATCTTTTCGGATACCTCATCAAGCATTCTAACCAGGAGCTTGTGTCTCCTTGCTTCCCTTCTGTAAGGCAATCCTCTGATAATCATCATATCTATTTTGGTATTTATTTGATATATTTCACGAGAAATAATTCTAAAAAGCTTTGTTTTACTCATACGCATAATTATAAGTGAACCAGAGTTCACCCGCAAGGTATACCTGTGGATAAACAAATACAACAATTTTAGGTTTGGAATACAACGATGATTTATAATGCTAATATAATGGCTATCGAATAATTAAATTTACAAATCATATGTCTTTCTTAAAGAAAAATATCTGGGCGATCAGTTTTTTTGCTCTTATTATTATTTTGCTTGCCGTAATGTACGCTACCAGAGACAGCACTGTTAGTACGAGATTATCACCAGACAGAGTTGAATCTTTTGACTTCACAATTAACCCCAACGACCACATAAAGGGTCCAGAAAATGCTCCAGTCACGCTTTTGGAGTTTTCTGATTTCCAATGTCCAGCATGTCGTTCTTATGAGCCTGTGCTGGAAGAGCTTCTTAATATGTTCCCAAACGAGCTTCGTCTTGTATACAAACACTTCCCTCTTTCTACAATTCATATAGGTGCGCTACCTTCAGCACAAGCATCGGAAGCGGCGGGGCTTCAGGGAAAGTTTTGGGAAATGCACGACTTGTTGTTTGAAACACAAAATATATGGTCTCTATCCCCCACCAAAGATAAGTTTGAAAAGTTTGCAGAAGATCTGGGGTTGGATATTGAAAAATTTAAAAATGATTATAGTTCCGATGAGATTTCAAATAAAATAAATATTGATATAGAGCTAACCAGAGAATTGGGCTTAAACTCCACGCCCACCTTTTATTTGAATGGTAAGCTAATAGAAAATCCTTCAAGTATCAGAGAATTTATTGAACTCATAAATGCGGAGTTAATAAATTGACATGAATTCCACGCGTACCGGCGCATTAATGCTCTCCTTCCTTGTTATTTCTTTCTTGGGGTTTGCAGATTCGTTATATCTATCAGTCACCCATTATCTGAACGCCACTCCGTCGTGTTTCATCGCCAAGGGGTGCGATATTGTAACGACGAGCACTTATTCGGAGATTTTCGGTTTCCCCGTCGCCTTTTTGGGTGTTACATATTACCTATTGCTGATTGTTCTCGCGATTATTTATTTAGATAAGAAAAAAAATAAAGTTTTTAAACTTCTGCCTTGGGTCACGACTTTGGGAGTAACGACATCCTTGTGGTTGCTTTATGTTCAAGTTTTTATTCTCAAATCTCTTTGCAGTTATTGCATTATTTCCGCTTTTATCTCCATCACGCTTTTTGTTATAGCTGTGGTTATTTTAAAATTTTATTCAAAAACAACATAACAAAAACCCCGCGCATTGTTTTTACGCGGGGTTTTTGTTATTTACGGACAATATCATGATAGCTAGACCAACATTTAGAGGATGACATCCATGGGCGTTCCCCCTCGTTCTCATATAGATATCTGGCAAATGACAAGTTGCCTTCTAATGAGTGAATATCAAAACCAAGTTCTTCTGCTTTTTCAAGATGGTAAAGTTCGTTGATTTGCATTACACCCACATCATAACGATTTACTTTTCCTCTGATAAGATTTCCTTCCGAATCAGTTTGCCTGAAATGTGATTCACATCTGGCTATATCCACCAAAATAGGTATGTCTTCAAAGTACTCTTCCACCTTTTCCTTGGTTGTGCTTTTCCTCACTACCTGTTCCACAAGAGGTGATTCTATCTGTGATAGAGAATTCTCTGATTGAGGTAATGAAGATGTGAAAGTGCTAAATCCTGTTATTACCGCTAGTAAACCAATAGTTGCGAGATTTAAAATATGTTTTTGATTATTTCTAATTCTGTCGTTTCGGTATTTTTTCTATTTTTTCTTTGGCATTTTTTGCGCTGTACTACCAAAGAAAAAATCCAGCTACTTACTGGATTACCCTAATACTAGCAGACTTAAAGAAAGAAGTCAATACTTTTCTATATTTTTATGGTGTGATTATCCTTAATATTAGCCGT